>SLNP01000079.1 GCA_007132995.1 Bacteroidales bacterium
ATGTTTTGATAAACGATTATCACAATCGCGTCATATTTGTACCGGAAGATACTGTAGGCATTCTAAACCTGCTTGTTAATGAGATTGCTGATGCTACAGAACTAACAGATAACGAGACAAAAGAGTTGAGAGACCTTATCCTGACTCATCTCAGAAATCCATCAGATTGTTATCTTAACGGGGGTTGCCATCCATATTATGCTCCGGGTCCATGGTCATTCTATCTGTATCAGAGAAGAATCTCATTAGCTGTTTTTTATAGTTTTATCAAGAGGATGAACGGCAACGACATTGTAAAAGGTGTATCCAACCTACTCAGCAGTTTTCAAAAAGAGGAATGGGAAGCTTCAGTTGAACATATCTATGATGACACGCTTACTGTGCTGAAACAATTTGCCGGGCATGTTTCCACTTTTTTCCCGGGTGAATTCTCAGTTTCTGATGAGGCAGAGGTAGCTCAAAAACTCTACCATATCATAAATAAAGAAGGCGTTATGTCACCTGTTGTAATAAATGATGACGGTTCACTCTCATTTCTCTCTGAAGAGGGATGGATAAGCCGATCTTCAATACCTGGTAGCCATCTGGGCCTGTCTGCTATAGTGCCAGGTGCACCAGATGGTCCGGTTTTTTTATTGAGCTTTTATCCCTACTTATCTATCCCAAGCCAGTTTGATAGTGAAGGCCCTGTGCCCTCCTGGCTATATGACCCTCCATGTCTTTGCAAGCTAGATATTTTACCTTGCCTTAAGGCAGTTCTGTCTATAGATCAAATAGCAACTTATTACAGATTCAAGCAAGCTCAGACGGAAATATATATACTTGCTTACCATAAATTAGAGAGGACATTCGAGAATGACGATGAATTCCTCGATGAACTGGAGAAGCGAATAATTAACCATACCCCTGAATTAAGAAGGTAGTGATATCTCCTTCAAAAGACTGGTAATTGATGTCCGATAAGATTGCAGATGCGCGCGACAGTGTGTCTCTTCAATCTCCGCTAATGAGGCTGCTCTTCAATACGAATCCCCTCAACCAATCACCGATACCGAATACCGGCCGACGACGAAGTCGGCGGCACTGATCACCGCGGTAGCGCAGCTGCCGACAAGCGAACGCAGTGAGCCCCTCTCTCCTCTCTCCGCTCTACGCTCTACGCTGCGAGCTGCACCACAGCAGCGAGCCTATGCCCCATGCCCTATGCCCTATGCCCCATGCGTGCGAGCGAAGCGAGCACAAACATCTATCGCAGGTGATGAAAAAGAGAGGGGCGGTGTACCGGATTTGCCCTTTTTTTTCTTTATTTGTGTGCGCTGCGAGCGTTAATGGAAACATCATAAACTAAAACATAAGATATGACACCAAAGGTTAGTATTATCATGGGCAGCACATCCGATCTGAAGGTTATGGAAGCTGCAGCCGCTACTCTGAATGAGTTCAAAATACCTTTCGAAATTAACGCCCTCTCGGCTCACAGGACTCCCGAAAAGGTCGAGAAGTTTGCCAGAGAGGCTGCCGGCAGAGGCATAAAGGTTATAATAGCGGCTGCCGGTATGGCTGCCCACCTTCCCGGTGTGATTGCTGCCTTTACCCCGCTTCCGGTTATAGGTGTGCCTGTTAATGCCGCCCTGGACGGCATGGACTCTATACTCTCAATTCTGCAGATGCCCCCCGGAATACCGGTGGCAACGGTATCGGTCGATGGGGCACGCAACTCAGCAATACTGGCAGCACAGATAGTAGCATCGTCAGACGCCGAAGTGATGGATCGTGTTGTGGCCTTTAAGGCAGAGCTTAAGGAGAAGATAATAAAGGCCAACGAAGAGCTCAGTAAGCTTGAGTATAAATACAAGACCAACTAATGGCTGCCTTGATGGGCTGGTAGTGCCGGAAAACTTTTTTTGACATCTGTCTGATAGTTTCTTAATTTTAAGGTGACAATTTACCGCTTGCCGGTATTTTGACACAAATATCTCTGATTCAGGGCCACATATAGTAGCCCCACAGAGGGTAATAATTAACAGACTACAGCGGATGATCAGATATTTACTACCGGCCTCTCTGGCTGCCACACTGCTCTTTGCCTCAATAGTTACATCTGCGGCACGCCCCTTTAACGCTCTCCCTGTAGATACATCGCTACCTTCAGTTGCAGGAAGAACGATTCGGGACATCTCAATGAACCAGGCTTCACTGGCATTCGCGGAGAGCCCGGCGGCCGGCATAGTTTACTACTCCAGATTCGGAATCAGTGAACTGGCGGTAAAGAGGGCTGATGTGGTAATGCCATTCCGGGACAGGGGCGCCTTCTCGCTCTCTCTGACAAACTATGGTTTCGAGGAGTACTCATATAGCTCGCTTACAGGATCGGGAGGTATGCAGATATCGGAGTCGCTGCTTCTGGGCGTGGGTATAGGGGTAGAGAGGATAAGGACCGCTATGACTGAGAAGGGCTACAACGCGGCCACAGCCAGCATCGGAATGATATATATGCCTTCCTCTTCTGCCAGGGTGGCACTCCATCTGGTGAACCCGATACCGGGGAAGCTGCGCAATGAACCACAGCTGTCTGCAATAAGAACCGGTGTTGAAGGCGATATAGGCGACAGGCTCACCCTTTCCGTTATGGCAGAGAAGAGAGAGCATGAACCACTCTCGCTGATAGCGGGGTTCAGGTACTCTCCTACCGACCCGGTAACCATCTCTGCAGGCCACAACACCGATACCGGAGCCTTCGGATTCGCTCTCTGCTGGCGTTTCGGGAATAACGATGCAGCACTCTCATTCCTTAGCCATAACAGGCTGGGTATCTCAACGGCGGTGTCGATATACAGGTTATTCGGAAGAAGATGAATCTGAATCTTCTCACATATGCCCTTCTGATCTCTCTTCTGTTATGCCGGGCCGGACTCTCTGCGCAGGTTGCATCGTCAGAAAGGATTATAGAGAGAATAGCCGCTAACCTTGGGGGTGATGCAGCGGTGCATGACCTTACATATCTGGCAGAACGACTCTCAGATATGACAGAAAACCGGGTGGCCATTAACAGTGCAAGCCGCGAGGAGCTCTCGGAGCTGTTTTTTCTGACACCCTGGCAAATTGAGACGCTGGCCCGCCACATAGAGCGTACCGGACCGGTAGTATCTCTTTATGAGATTGCTCTTCTGCCCGGATTTGACAGAGAGAGTGCAGAATTGATGGAACCTTTTATTGACCTTACAACACCCGGCATGCCCATGCCGCGAAGATTGTTTACCGGACATCGGGTAATTGTAAGCAGTGCCCTGAGAACTACTGATGGAAGGGCTGACCCCGGAAGATACCCCCTGAGGAGCTCTGTAAGGTACCGTCTGAGGTCAGGTCAACTGACCGCATCGCTGGTTGCCGCAAAAGATCAGGGAGAGATGCCTGCACTGAAGGCTGGAAGTCCCGATTTTCTCTCCGGAGGCATTCACTATAGCGGCGGCGGTGTACTAAGGGGAATAACGGCGGGTGATTTCACAGCCAGATTCGGTCTCGGGGTAACGGTTAACTCGGGGTACAAACCCTTTATAACACTTACCGGTAACTCATTTACGGGTCAGAGAGAGGGGTTCTCTCTCTACTCATCGGTGAACGAAGACAACTATCTCAGGGGCATAGCACTATCTCTGAGAAGAGGGCGCAGCGACCTGCACCTCTTCCACTCGCTCCGCAACAGGGATGCCCGCATACACCACAGTGAACATGCCGGAACCTACGCCGTAATTCTGTCGACGGCTCCACACCACACAACACTCTCTTCCCTTACCGCCATGAATAGACTTACTGAAAGATCGTCAGGTGTGGCTTTCTCGTTTAGTCATAATAATTTCCGCACCGGTATGGTTCTGTCGCATACCTCATTCGATCTGCCTGTAAGAGCTGACAGGGAGACCCCGACAGAGTTATACCGATTTAGCGGGAGAGATAATATGAGCGGAGGTGTCAACTACCGCTTTGCCTCCGGCAGAACGGTTATGGCCGGAGAGGTGTCACTATCACAAAACGGAGGAGCTGCTACGGCACATACCGTGGCAGTAAGGTGCAGCGACCGCTTTATAGTCAATTTCATATACAGGAATTATGGCAGGGGGTACTACAGCCACCTGTCGGGCGGCCCCTCAAGGGGAAGTCATACAATAAACGAAGAGGGCCTGATGGCAAGAGCCTCTTTCGAGATGGCAAGGGGTCTGTTTCTCTATGCCGGATCGGATCTATGGCGTTCACCATGGCTGAAACGGAACAGCACATTCCCTTCACAGGGACTAAACAGCGAGGCCCGCATCAGGTATGAATATTCAAGAGAGCTATATAGTGAACTATCTATAAGGAGGGGTTATTCTGAACGGAACAGCAGTGGTGAGACGGGCCTGCCGGCAAGAGGCGCTAACGGGCACACTACCATCCGCATGACCATAGGTGCAAGGCCAACCGAGACCATTTCGGCACAAATAAATCTTTTTGGTAAAGAGAACCTGTCGGGTGAGCGTGGCAGCATGCTGGCAGCCGATCTGGAGTATTCAGCCCGCAACAGGCCCATTACAGTATGGCTGAGACAGGCACTCTTCACAACAGAGGGTTTCGGGGCCGGTCTATACCTTTACGAAAGGGATATGCTGTACGGCTTCAGCATTCCGGTACATTACGGAAGAGGCAGCCGCTCGGTGGCTGTCACCTCTTTCAGACTCACGGACAATAGCGACATAAGGTTAAAGTACGCTGCCCTGGTAAGGCATACTGAAAACATAATGTTGCGACAGAGCGACTTCAAGATGCAGTTCAGATGGCTATTCTAGGATCGGGATGGCCGAATATCCTTGATGTTGAGCTGAAGGTTTCTTACATTCCTGAACTCATTCATCTCAACGGTATAGCAGATGTCAAAGGGTTTACCCGACTTCACACACTCCCACCTGTTCGACATGCCAAAACCTATGGCAGGTATAGAGTTAAGCCCGGTAGACTCATGGCATATCGATAGCTTCAGGTGTTCGCCTGAATGCCCTACCATTCTGGCAGATCCGGTATCGAAAACCCCTTCGGTAATAAATACCGGTGGCAGATTACCGGGACCGAAGGGTTGAAACATGCTTATCATTCTGAAGAAATCGGCTGTTATCTCGCCCGGAGTAAGCTCTGTATCTATATTTATAGATGGTATAAGCTGCTCGTCTGATATGGTATCTGAGACATACTCATCGAATCTTCTGGCAAAGGCCTCAATGTTCGATCTCTTCATAGTGAGCCCTGCAGCGAACATATGGCCGCCAAAGCTCTCAAGCAGATCGGCGCAGGCCTCAACGGCCTGATAGAGATCATATCCGGGGACCGACCGGGCCGAGCCTGTGGCGAATCCATTCGATTCGGTAAGTATCACGGTCGGCCTGTGCCATGTCTCAATAAGACGCGATGCAACTATCCCAATAACACCTTTGTGCCAGGTAGGATTGAAGAGCACTGTGGTTTTGGCATCTCTCTTTCTGGGATCGTCAGAGATCATTCTCATAGCCTCGGTGGTGATAGACCTGTCAACGCTGCGCCTCTCGTTATTGAAGCTGTTTATCCGTTTGCTCATGGTTCCGGCCAGAGCGGTGTCGGCCGAGACCAGAAGCTCCACAGCCTTGCGGCCGCTCTCCATGCGACCTGCAGCATTGATACGGGGGCCAATCTTGAACACAACATCCTCAATACCGAGCCGCCTGGTTATCTCTGCCTCTTTGATTATCTCCCAAATACCTGTACCCGGCCTCTCATTGAGCTTTCTGAGGCCATAGTAGGCAAGAATCCTGTTCTCGCCCGTTATGGGTACTATATCGCAAGCTATACTTACTGCAACAAGATCAATATATTCATCTACTTCAGCTATATCAATACCATGTACACGGCAGTATGCCTGAAGCATCTTATAGCCCACACCGCAACCGGAAAGCTCCTTGAAGGGATAGTCGCATTGAGGCTGCTTCGGATCCAGAACAGCTACTGCATCGGGTATGGTATCTCCCGGAAGATGGTGATCGCAAATAACAACATCAATACCCTTTTGGCGGGCATACTCTACCTTGTCAACAGCCTTTATTCCGCAATCAAGAGCAATAATCAGGCTGCAGCCCTCTTCAACTGCATAGTCTATACCCAGATACGAGATTCCGTACCCCTCCTTATAGCGGTCGGGTATATAGTAATCGACATTACCATACAGCTTCCTGAGAAATGAGTATACAAGTGCAACAGAGGTAGTCCCGTCAACATCGTAATCTCCATACACCATGATTCTCTCACTCTTGCCTATTGCGGTTGAAATTCTGTCAACCGCCCTGTTCATATCCTTCATAAGGAAGGGGTCGTGCAGGTGATGGGCCGAGGGCGAAAAAAAGGCATCAGCCCTGGCGCGCGAGGTTATTCCACGCTGAACCATAAGCCGTGCAATTGAGGCAGGCATATTCATCTCGCCGGCTATGCTACTGATTATTTCCGGGTCTCCCTGCTCCTTTAGTATCCAACGCTTCTCCATGGCTCAGACTATTATCTCTCACTATATTTCAGGTTAAACCGGTTGGCCAGCTTCTCCCTGACAACTCCCTTAACCTCTTCGACGGAGAGTGTTTTACCAAGCTCCTTCTGTAAAGATGTAACACCCCTGTCGGTATAGCCACAGGGGTTGATGTGGCTGAAATATTCCAGATCTGTATTAATATTAAAGGCAAATCCATGCATGGTAACACCCCTGCTAACCTTTACACCGATGGCGCATATCTTTCTGGGGGATAATCCGGGGCCTGTATCAAGCCATACACCCGTTGCGCCCTCTACGGCCGCTCCATGAAGGCCATACTCTTCAAGGGTGTCAGCGATTGCCTGCTCAAGCCTCCCTATATACTGCCGGAGGCCTATGCCAAGAAGATCGAGATCGAAAATGGGATAGCCTACCAGCTGCCCGGGACCATGATAGGTGATATCCCCTCCCCTGTCGATGTGGTAAAAGGAGGCCTCATGGGCCTGAAGCTGCATATAGTTAATAAGCAGGTTATTCTCTGACCCGCTCTTGCCAAGGGTATAGACATGTGGATGCTCAACGAAAAGCAGATGAGGCATCGCCTCTCCGTTATTCCCGGCAGAAGAGGCTGAGGCTGCAAGCTTATTTGAGCGCAGTGCATCGAGCAGACTCTCCTGATAGTCCCAGGTCTCCTTGTAATCCCTTACGCCAAGATCTTCAAATCTGACATGGTAGCTCACTTTAATAATATCTCGTTTTTATTACTACTCTTCGGAACATGCCTCTCGGCATGGTACGACGACCTGACCAGCGGACCGCTCTCAACATGGGCAAAACCGAGCTCTGTTGCCGCATCACGGTACCCGGCAAACTTCTCCGGTGCGGTATAGCCCGCCGGCTCGATATGGTCAAAAGAGGGCTGAAGGTACTGCCCTATGGTTATTATCTCACACCCTGCATTCCGCAGATCTGCCATTGTCTCAAAAACCTCACTATCTGTCTCACCCAGACCCGTCATGATGCCCGATTTCGACCTCACCCCCGAAAGTGATATTATTTCAACTACAGAGAGAGAGAGGTCGTACTCTGCCCGTGACCTGATAAGGGGGGTCAGTCGCCTGACCGTCTCGAGGTTGTGTGCCACCACATCGGCGCCGGCGTCAAGAACCTTCATGAGGCTCTCTCTGTCACCACCAAAATCGGGTATAAGAGCCTCTATGGTTACTCCGGGACAGAGATCCTTTATCGCTCTGATGGTATCTGCCCACTGTGATGACCCACCGTCGTCAAGATCATCCCTGTCTACAGATGTTATTACACAGTGGCCAAGTTTCAGTTTGGAGATGCTTCGGGCCAGACGCAGTGGCTCTTCAGGGTCCGGTGGCATTGGTTTGCCTGTAAGGGTGGCACAGAATTTACAGGAGCGGGTGCAGATATTGCCCAGTATCATAAAGGTGGCCGTACCTGCATTCCAGCACTCGCCTATGTTAGGGCAGTTGCCACTGGTACATATGGTGTTGAGCCGATTATCTTCTACCAGCCTCTTAACCCTTATATAGTTCTCACCATCTGGCCTCTGCATACGGAGCCAGTCAGGCAATCGCCTCATCTTCTGCATAGTTTAAACGGGGCACTACCGGTTACCCATAGATACAAAGGTAGTGAAAAATGGGAGACTCCCGTGAAGCAGATACTCTATTTGCACAGTCGGAGGAGAAGGGCTCCATAACATGGCTGTCAAAGGAGATCATACCACTAACCTCGCCGGCAGCAGGGGGCATAAAGCCCATCAGATGTGCCCTGTCTCTTTTTTTAATACCTTTGTCTGGTTTTTACAATAATTGTATTATGCTCAGTGAACAGGAACAGATAAGGCGGGAATCGCTCGGTGAGATCCGGAACATGGGAATAGACCCCTATCCGGCCAGTGAATTTATAGTCAACAGTTATGCCGCCGATATTACCTCTCAGTATAACCCCGACGAAAACAACTTTCAGGATGTATCGGTTGCCGGCCGCATTATGAGCAGGCGTATAATGGGAAGTGCATCTTTTGCAGAGATACAGGACAGCACCGGGCGCATACAAATATATGTAACGCGCGACGACCTCGCGCCCGGGGATGACAAATCGCTCTATAACGAACTTTTCAAGAAGCATCTTGACATTGGCGATATAGCAGGGGTTAAAGGGAGGGTTTTCAAAACCCGTATGGGCGAAACCACTATACATGTAACCTCTCTGACCCTTCTGAGCAAAGCGCTCAGGCCTCTCCCGATAGTAAAGGAGAAAGATGGTGTTGTATATGATGCCCTTACCGATCCGGACTTCCGCTACCGGCGCCGTTATGTTGACCTTATAGTTAATCCCTCTGTAAAAGATGTTTTTATAAAGCGTACCGCAATTATTCAGAGCATGCGCGAACTATTCAACAGCAGGGGGTATCTTGAGGTTGAAACACCAATACTTCAGCCTATACCAGGAGGTGCCGCAGCAAGACCGTTTGTCACACACCACAACGCGCTCGACATTCCCTTATACCTGCGCATAGCCAATGAGTTATACCTGAAGCGACTAATAGTTGGGGGGTTTGACGGTGTGTACGAATTTGCCAAAGATTTCCGCAACGAGGGGATGGACAGAACCCATAACCCGGAGTTTACCGTCATGGAGATCTATGTTGCCTACAAAGATTATAACTGGATGATGGACTTCACCGAAGAGATAATTGAAAAGGTGGCAACAGACCTTCATGGCAAAAGTGAGATTGAGTACGACGGCAGGAAGATAAGTTTCGCCCGGCCCTTCCCGAGAATATCCCTTCCTGAAGCTATCAGGGAGCAGACAGGCTACGATATTACCGTAATGGATGAAGGAGACCTGAGAGATGCCTGCAGGGAGATGGGGCTGGAGCCTGACAAAACTATGGGCAAGGGCAAACTTATAGATCTCATATTCGGTGAGAAGTGTGAGCACCTCTTTATTCAGCCCACATTTATTATTGACTACCCTGAAGAGATGTCGCCTCTGACCAAAAAGCATCGCACCATACCCGGACTGACCGAAAGGTTTGAACTCTTCATTAATGGCAAGGAGATAGCCAACGCCTATAGCGAGCTCAATGACCCCATTGACCAGATGGAGCGATTCAGGGAGCAGGTTAAGCTATCTGAAAAGGGCGATGATGAGGCTATGTTTATAGATATCGATTTTGTAAGGGCACTGGAGTATGGAATGCCTCCAACATCGGGCATGGGCATAGGCATAGACAGGCTCACAATGCTTATGACCAACCAGAAGTCTATACAGGATGTTCTCTTCTTCCCTCAGATGAAGCCTGAAAGTAAAGCCAGGAGAGAGGAGAGCAGTGATGACGACTTCATTGCTGCCGGTATTCCTCAGGAGTGGGTAGAGCCGCTGCGAAAACTGGGCTACCATACCATTGAAAAATTTGCAGCAACAGAGAAGCCCGGCAGGCTGGCAAATGAGCTGAACGGCGTAAACAAGAAGCAGAAGCTGGGACTGAAGGGTATATCGCCCAAAGATGTTGAAAAGTGGCTCGATAGTTGCTCAGGCAGTATGAAACCAAAATAGCTGGTAGTACCATGAAGGCTAACCGACTCATAACCCTGATATCCTTGATACTGCTGACGCTGGCAGCTACAGGCTGTGGAACATCGCGCATGACCTTCAACACCCTTGTACCGCCTCCCATGAGCGTCGACAGCTCTATAGAGACAGTTCTGATAGTTGACAGGGCTGTTCCCGGCAGTGACCACCAGAGGAGCCCGCTTCAGGGCGAGGGGGCAGAGACCCGTGAAAGGGCCGCAAGGCAACATATTCTTGACGGATTACGATATAGCCTGGGAAACTCTGGCCGATTCGTTGTTGTAAGAGCCACCGAAGAGTATACAGGCTCTACCACGGGAATTGAGTTCCCCGATCCGCTTTCTGAAGAGATAATCGGAATTCTCGCCAACAGATATGGTGCTGACGCCATTGTTGCCCTTGAGACATTCAGCAGTGAATTTATTCCCACCGGAGGAAGTGGCCGCCTTCGTGAGGGCTCTATATTACCGGAGTTTTCTGCCCGGGGTGTAGCCACCGTCAGGTGCGGTTTCAGGATGTACTCCGTCGCCGACAGGCTGCCGGTAGATGAGTTCCGGTTTTCTCACACCAATGAGTGGCGTAGCGGCGGAAACATAATATCGGGCACCATAAACACTTTGGCTGTAAGAGCCGAGGCAATTAACAGTGCCAGCAACAGGGCCGGCATAATGTACGGAGAGAGAATAGCACCCAAATGGATAGCTGTTTCACGCGAGTACTACCGAAGGGGAGGCGGCAACCGTTTTCTGGCAGAGGGAGCAAGAATGATGCAGCTAAACGACTGGGACAGGGCCATTGAGGCTCTTACCAGAGCCACAGAGACCGGAAGAAGAAGGGGAAGGGGCAGGGCGGCTCATAATCTTGCAGTGGTACATGAGATAATCGGAGATCTCCATACGGCAAAGGAGTGGGCCACGGTGGCATGGGGAGTATACAGGGAGAAGCGATCGCGCAACTATGGTAATATATTGACCAGAAGAATAATTGCAGAAGAGGAGTTAAGGAGCGAGAGCCGGGAGTAGTATTGTTGTTAAACCCTGTCTGATATGGTAACCATAACCGACCACCCGCTTATCACCCACAAGCTTGGAATAATAAGATCTGCCGATACCGGCACCACCGATTTCCGCAGATGCGTGAATGAGATTGCCGCATTGATGGCCTATGAGATATCACGAGACCTTCCTGTCAGGGAGAAGATTATTGAGACCCCCCTGGCAACCCTCAAAGGCGGAGAGATCGCCACAGAGATAATACTTGTACCGGTGCTGCGCGCCGGGCTGGGTATGGTAGATGGCATAGAGAGGGTGTTCCCCGATGTCAGGGTTGCCCACATAGGTATTTACCGTAACCATAAAACCCTCGAACCCGTAACCTACTACTCAAAGATTCCTGACAACCCCGGCAGTGCCGTTGTTATGGTGCTCGACCCTATGCTGGCTACCGGAGGCAGTGCCGCCGGGGCAATTACCATACTGAAGAGGGCCGGTGCTGAAAGAATAAAGCTGGTCTCTATTGTAGGGGCTCCCGAAGGGGTCTCTCATATAGAGAGAAGCCATCCGGATGTCGATATCTATCTTGCCGCGCTCGATGAGCGCCTCGATGAAAAAGGGTATATAATACCCGGCCTGGGAGATGCAGGCGACAGAATTTTTGGAACCCAATAGCTACTATATAGATGGAAAACTACGGATTCTGGTCGGTACTACCCCCCGTTATTGCCATTGCTCTTGCAATGCGCACACGCCAGGTACTGATATCACTGCTTGCCGGTATACTTACAGGTACAATAATTCTGCACAACGCCGCAGTAGGTAAAGGTATTGCCGGAGCGGTAACCCTGATTGTTGATCTTTTCAAAAGCGACGGCAACACCAAGACAATCATTTTCACCCTTCTGATGGGGGTGCTGATAGCCTTTATACAGTTTTCAGGCGGCGTAGAGGGTTTCATCAGAAGCGTAAAGCTTGGAGAGATACCGGATAGCAGGGCCGGACTGATCGCCCTGAGAAGAAGGCAGAGCCTTTTGGCTGCCGCTACCGGGGTGGTGGTCTTCGTAGAGTCAAACATATCGGCACTAACAACCGGCACCCTTTTCAGACCCCTGTTCGACCGCCTTAAAATACCGCGCGAGAAGCTTGCATATATAGCAGACTCGACCTCTGCACCCATCAATATACTTATACCCCTTAATGCATGGGGAGGCTTTATTATGGGGCTGCTGCTGCTGCAGGGATTCGCCAATCCCTTTGCGACAATGCTTAACAGCATGATATACAACTTCTACCCCATGCTTACCATCGCCATGGTATTTATAATAGCCTATACAGGAAGAGACTTCGGCCCCATGCGTAAGGCAGTTGAGAGAGCCGACAGAGAGGGCAAGCTTATTGCGGACGGAGCCGTCCCCATGGTCTCTGAAGAGATAACAATGCTGCATACCAAAGAGGGGGTCAGGCCCAGGGCTTTCAATATGTTTATTCCGATGGCGCTTATGGTGCTCTCGATACCGGTTATGCTGGTTCATACAGGGTGGTCATCGGTACCTGATGATGTCGGCATGACACTGCCGCAGAAGGTTCATCACGCACTTGGTCAGGCGTCGGGATCGACAGCAGTACTGTACTCGGTACTTATAGCCATTACCGGCGCGGTGATACTATATATGGCACAGCGCATATTGACCCTGAAAGAGATAACCGGATTAACCGTAAAGGGCATCTCCGGAATGACACAGATGGCTCTCATTATGGTTATGGCATTCGCCATAGGAGAGCTCTGCAACAGGCTGGGCACCGGCAACTATGTCGCTGAAGTATCAAGAGATTTTCTCTCCCCCTCACTGATACCATTTATAATATTTATAATAAGCTGTTTTATCGCTTTCTCAACCGGTACATCCTGGGGAACCTTTGCCATTATGATCCCAATTGCCGTACCGATGGCCGAAGGCTTTGACACCAATGTACATATGGCCATAGCGGCAGCTCTGGGAGGTGGTGTTTTCGGCGACCACTGCTCACCTGTAAGTGATACAAGCATTATCTCATCACTTGCCTCGGCAAGTGACCATATAGATCATGTAAAGACTCAGGTGCCGTACGCCCTTGTGACAGGTTCAATAAGTGCGGCCATATATCTGGTAATGGGATTCATTGCCTCATAACCAACTGCTAAGGTCAAGCCTTATGGCCTCTAAAAGAGTTATCGTCGCTGTCACCAACGACCTTTTATACGACCAGAGGGTTAGGCGCATCTGTCACACCCTTGCGGGTAATGGATACCGGGTATTACTTACCGGCAGAAAGTTGCGGAACTCCAAGCCACTTGAACATCTTCCGTTCAAGCAGAGCAGGTTAACCACCATATTCCGATCGGGCCCCCTCTTTTACATCGAGTATAATATAAGGCTGCTTACTCTTCTGCTAACAACACGGTGCGATATAATTGTGCCGGTAGATACTGATACTATGGCAGCCTGTGCTACCGCTGCGGTGCTGAAAAGATCATCTCTGGTATTCGATTCTCACGAGCTTTTCACAGGAGTACCTGAACTAAAGAGAAGACCCGTTGTAAAATCGATATGGAGAGCCGTTGAGCGAATCACTGTCAGGGCCGCAGATCTCACCATTACAGTCTCGCCCCAACTGGCCGCCGAACTGGAAAAAGTACATAAGAGAAGATTTGAGGTTATTCTCAACACTCCTCATCTGAAAGGCGATAGCAGAAAAAAAACCGGTCTCAGAGACGGTCCGCCTCTCATAATTTACCAGGGGGTGCTAAATCGGGGCCGGGGCCTGCATGAGGCCATAGAGGCCATAGGAGATACCCGGGCCAGTCTGGTTATAGTCGGCGAAGGTGCTCTGAGAAAAGATCTGGAGAGAGCCGCGGCCCCTCTTATAGCTGAGGGAAGGGTGATCTTCAGGGGGTGGCTGGATAGAGAGCAGATGGAGGCAGAGACAGCCATGGCGATGGCAGGCCTCAACATACTTGACGACGAATCGCTCAGCTACAGGCTCTCCCTCTCAAACAAGTTTTTCAACTACATCCACGCAGGTATTCCGCAGATAACGGCACCCTTCCCCTCATACATTGAGATAAACAACAGGTGGCAGGTAGCCCTGACCTGTCAGTGCGACCCGGCTGAGATAGCCGGGGCAATCAATAAGCTAACAGAGAGTGCCCCTCTAAGGGAGAGGCTCGAAGAGAATTGCCGCCAGGCGGCTCTTCATCTCAACTGGCAGAGTGAAGAGGTACGGCTTCTCTCTCTCTTCGGCAAGTTGTAACAAAGGCACTCCTCTCAGCCTGCTATAAGAGATGAGGTCTGCTTCGACTCCCCCTCTTTTCTTAAAAGGAGAGATGAGTGTAATTTTTTCCCTATATTGCTGACTACATACGCATTAACCTCTTGCGTCAAAAAAATATCGGCGGTTTTACCTTTTTTTTTGCTCTGGCATGCAGCATACAAAAAAGGAGGTAGTCTTTCGATTGAAACATGACCTTAAAACTGGTCGATAAATAATCAACTAAATATTAACTAAAACAGATTACCAATGAGAAACAGGGCACTGCTATTACCATCACTCAACTACTGCTACACTGAATATAAGGCAGTAACCGGAGCAAATGGCCTTGCATGCCTCCTCTTTGCGGTAGAAAAGAGAAAAACCATGAAAACTTTAATCACAATTGCAGTTATGTTATCGATTGCCGTATCGGCAAACGGACAACTCACAGGTAACACCGCTAACGAGAAGGAGATAGCGGAAGTTGTAGAGAGAACTACAGTCGCAACCAGCAAAGATTCTGCTGCTGCAGCCGGGTTCCTTAAAGCGAAAGAGACATTCGTTCTCTATCCGGTCATGAAGCTTGACATCAGCGACACAAGACTGAAGATAGACCCCCTGCGCATGAAGAGGTTTGGCAGCTACGGATATCTCTATGAGGGTGTAACCATACGCGGCCCATGGGGAGTTCTGACACTCGAAGGACAGGCTATGTTTTCAGAGCAGTGGGATACCGTTTCACTTTCACTACCCAGAAAGATAGATGGCAACACCATCTCAGGCGACAACTGGTCACTCACCTTCAACGACAACTACTACCTGCTGAGAAACCAGCGCGACAGGAATTTCTATCTCTACAGGCTGAGATAGAGGGCTGTAAGCGAAAGCGCCCCCACCAATTGCCCTACGGGGTGGCAAGATGCACTCAGGTATTCTTACGGGGCAGTGGTAAGAGGTTATTAACACCATATATCACAACTAATATGAAAATGTTGCCGGTAGTTTCTGCCGGCAACATTTTTTCTTTACTTTTACCGTTCTTCCAAAACAGCATGGAATGACCAGAGACAACAGCAGCGATGTTTCCGTTATAGGTTCAGGCAGCTGGGGCACTGCCATTGTCAAGATGCTTCTGCCCAACTGCAGGAAGGTCTCCTGGTATATCCATGACCGCGATACTCTTAAACACATAAAGCGTCACCACAACAACCCTCACTTTCTCAGTTCGGTATCGTTCAATACAGAGAAGCTCTACCTTACCGACAATATCAACAGGGCTATTGCCTCTTCAGAGGTTATAATACTGGTAACGCCTTCCGAATATCTTAAAAGCACACTTGACCCGGTCGCCTACCCCATGGATAATAAGCTGGTATGTACAGCCATCAAGGGTATAGTTCCCGAATATAATATTGTGGTCGGAGAGTTCATTCACAACTACTATAGTGTACCCTGGGACAACCTGGTAGTGCTTACAGGGCCGAGTCACGCCGAAGAGGTTGCAATGGAGAAGCTCACCTATATAACCCTGGCCTCACTCAACCCGAAGGGAGCGAAAAAGATTGCATCCCTTGTACGCAACAGCTATGTCAGTACTCTTTTAAGTGACGACATTTTCGGCACCGAATATGCCGCAGTAATGAAAAACATATACTCTATAGCGGCCGGTATCTCGGCAGGGCTGGGCTATGGTGACAACTTTCTTGCCGTACTCCTCTCTAACGCCGCCGGAGAGATGAAAAAATTTGTCGATACAATAAGGGAGAACAACAGAGAGATAAACAGTTCGGCCTATCTGGGAGATCTTCTTGTTACAGGCTATTCCCAGTTCAGCAGAAACAGGGTGTTCGGCAACATGATAGGCAAGGGCTATTCGGTAAGCAATGCGCTGCTGGGAATGTCGATGGTGGCCGAGGGCTACCCCTCTGCAAAATGCATATACTCTGTAATAACCA
>SLNP01000017.1 GCA_007132995.1 Bacteroidales bacterium
CAGCGAGCACAAAGTCCTATACACCAAAGTCGTCAAATGAGATATTCTCTTCCGGTACGCCCAGCTCCCACAACATCTTCTGCACAGCATCATTCATAACAGGAGGGCCGCAGAGATAGTAGTCTATAGACTCGGGTTCTTCATGTTGTGAGAGGTAGTTGTCAAGCAGAACCTGATGAATAAAGCCCTCATAACCATCCCAGTTATCTTCTGCCAGAGGTTCAGACAGGGCTATATGAAAGTTGAAGTTGGGAAACTGTTTCTCTATCTTCCTGAAATCCTGCTCATAGAAGATCTCCCGCTTCGAGCGTGCGCCATACCAGTAGGAGACCTTCCTGTTACTATTTTCGGTATGAAAGAGGTGCATGATATGGCTTCTAAGAGGCGCCATACCGGCGCCCCCGCCAATATAGACCATCTCATTGTCATTATCCTTTATATGAAACTCTCCATAAGGGCCGGACATCATAACCTTGTCACCCGGTTTCCTGGTAAATATATAGGTTGAACATACTCCGGGGGGCACCTTCATGAACCTCTTTTTGGAGCCATCCCATGGTGGTGTGGCTATCCTGATGTTGAGCATTATAATATTACCCTCTGCGGGGTGGTTGGCCATCGAGTAGGCCCTGTAGGTCTCTTCGCTGTTTTTTATGTTCAGATCCCACATATTGAAACGGTCCCAGTCTTCCCTGAACCTCTCATCGATATCTATATCACGAAAAGAGGCCTCATACCTGGGTACATCTATCTGCACATAACCTCCGGGCTGGAAGTCAAGCTTTTCACCCTCAGGAAGCTTCACAACAAACTCTTTGATAAAGGTCGATACATTTCTGTTGGAAACCACCTCACACTCATATTTCTTGATACCCATAACCTCTTCGGGTACCCTGATAACGACATCCTCCCTTATCTTAACCTGACAACCAAGCCTCCAGTCGTTCTGCTGCTCCTTCCTTGTAAAGAAGCCTGTTTCGGTCGGGAGTATTGTGCCACCACCCTCAACAACCTGGCACTTACACATCCCACAGGTGCCTCCGCCACCACAGGCCGATGGCAGGAATACACCACTGGAGGTCAGCGTGTTCAGAATAGTAACTCCGGGCGATACTGTAAACTCCTTATCGTTAACCGTCAGTTTTACATCTCCCTGAGGGGTCAGCTTCTTTCTGGCATAAAGAAGAACTATAACCAGAAGCATTATGACCAATAGAAATGCTACTATGCTTGTTAATATTGTAGCCAATGCTGATAAACCCGCTATCATAACCTGTCTCTCTCTTTATTATAGTTTAATACCCATAAAGCTCATAAAGGCAATACCCATAAGGCCGGTAATAATAAATGTTATGCCAAGCCCCCTAAGGGGTGCGGGCACATTACTGTACCGGACTTTCTCCCTTATAGCCGCTATACCGGCAATGGCCAGAAGGAACCCGACACCAGATCCAAATCCGAATACCGTTGCCTCGGCCAGATTTGCATACTCACGCTCTTTCATAAAGAGCGAACCTCCCAGTATAGCACAGTTAACAGCTATAAGGGGGAGGAATATTCCAAGCGAGCTGTAGAGAGCGGGGCTGAACTTCTCTATTATCATCTCGACAAGCTGAACCATAGATGCTATAACCGCTATAAAGACCAGAAAGGTCAGAAAACCCAGGTCTACATTGGCAAAGCCCTCGCCCAGCCATGTAAGGGCACCTCTCTTAAGGAGATAGTTCTCAATAACAAAGTTAATGGGTACTGTTATAGTCAATACAAACACCACGGCAAAACCAAGCCCCACCGATGTCTTAACGGTCTTCGACACTGCCAGATATGAACACATACCCAGGAAGTAGGCGAAGACCATATTGTCTATAAAAACAGATCTTGTAAAAAGGCTAAGAAGATTTTCCATAGTTACCCCTCCTTTTAATTCTCTTCAATAAGCGATTTATCTCTCGATCTCTGCACCCAGATTATGATACCCACGGTAATAAGCGCCATGGGCGGCAGTATCATCATGCCATTGTTCTCATATCCAATAGAGTATAGTCCTGTCATCTCAATGACAGGGTAGTCGAAAAGTGTTCCCGATCCGAGTAGCTCTCTGAAAAAGCCGACTATAACCAGTATAAGGCCGTACCCGGCTGCATTGCCGACTCCATCGAGAAGTGACTCCCAGGGCTTGTTGGCCAAAGCAAAAGCCTCCAGCCTTCCCATTATTATACAGTTTGTAATGATAAGGCCGACAAAGACAGACAGCTGCCTGCTTACATCGTATGCAAACGCCTTAAGAAACTGGTCAACAAGGGTTACCATAGATGCGATGATAACCAGCTGAACAATTATTCTTATTCTGCCCGGTACCATATTTCTTATAAGCGATGTCAGCACATTAGATACCCCCATAACAACCACAACTGAAAGGGCCAGAACTATAGATGGCTCAAGCTTTACAGTTACTGCCAGAGCAGAACAGATGCCAAGCACCTGCACAGTTATGGGGTTTGACCTTCCAAGAGGCTCCTTCAGGAGTCTCATATTCTTTACCGAGAACAATGGATCACTCTCTCTTCCATTCATATTCAGTCCCTCCTTGCATTGAAGTAATTCAGATATTTCTCGAGGTTGTCATATAGCATGTCCTGCAGGCCATTTGAGGTTATGGTGCCTCCGGATATGGCATCTACGGCATGCTGATCATCGGCGGGGGCACCTCCCTTAACCACCCTTATAGAGACAAACCTGTCGCCATCAAAAATCTTCTTCCCCCTGAACTTGGCCTCGTACCAGGAGGTATTTATCTCAGCACCCAGACCGGGGGTCTCGCCCTGGTGGTCAAGATTAATTCCAAAAACAGTATTCATATCCTCCTCCAGGGCTATATAGCCAAAGATGGGGCCCCAGAGACCACGACCCTCAAGAGGTATTATAATTGCCTCCCTCCCATCATCCAGCCTTGCAATAAAGAGTGGCAGGTTTTGCTCTTCCAATGGTTTGCGCTGCTCAACCCTCAGGTCAACCTCAAATGCATCGACTCCCTCAATAACCTCTCCTTTGTGGTTTATGGCGTAGCTCTGCTCAATAGCCTCTTCGAATCGCTCGAAAACATCGTCCTTGCCGGCCTCAACGCCTACAGATGATAGAATATTGAGCTTCTTCTCTATTATCATGTTGGCCTGCTGCAGTGGCTGAAGTAGCATTGCCGCAGTCGACAGAACGGCCGCCACTATAACAACCATAACCACAGCAAAGAGAAAAATATACCTGTTACTGAAATCTTTCATAGCTTCACTCTTTTCTTGTCTTTTCCATCACATACTTCATCAGGCATATGGACCACTATGCCGCCGCCCTTTTAACTCTTCTTTTAATACCCGCCTCAACCACATAGTGATCTATCAGTGGAGCAAAAACATTCATCAGCAATATTGCCAGCATGACACCACCCGGAAAGGCCGGATTCAGTACCCTTATAAGCACAGTCAATATACCTATGAGAAGGCCGTATATCCACTTTCCCGTTTCAGTCTGGGCTGCCGTTACCGGATCGGTAGCCATAAACACAGCTCCGAACATAAAGCCACCCATAATAAGATGGTAGTAGGCGGGGAGCTCCATAAAGGCATTGACAGCCAGAAGATTCATCAGTAACCCCATAAGGTATCCGCCCGCAATCATGCTAAACATTATCTTCCAGTTGCCCACACCGGTAACCAGAAGTATCAGCGCCCCTATCCCTATGGCAATAACAGATGTCTCTGCCACCACCCCGGGAATTGTGCCTATTATCATATCGCTCGCAGATGGAAGTGAAGAGATGTCATGTGCGGCCGCCAATGCGAGCGAGGTGGCACCGGAAAAACCATCAACAACATCGGGGTTGTCGACAAGCCCGTGTACATATACCAGATCGCCCGACATCCAGGATGGATAGCTGAAGAAAAGAAAGGCGCGGGCAGTCAAAGCCGGATTGAGAATATTCATTCCGGTTCCTCCGAAAACCTCTTTACCGATTATCACAGCAAATGCGACCGCCAGACCAAGCATCCACAGGGGTATATCTATGGGTAGTGTAAGCGGAATGAGCATGCCTGTGACAAGATAGCCCTCATTGATCTCATGACCTCTTATCTGGGCGGTAAAGAACTCTATTCCAAGGCCTACCCCGTAGCTCACCACAAGCATTGGCAACACCTTTATAATTCCGAAAATGAAGAGCGAGGTGACCGAGCCATCGAGCCCGGTCTCTTCGGGTCCAAAGGCAAGATAGTGCTGCAGACCGATATTGTATGCTCCAAACAGCAGTGCCGGTATCAGCGCAACCACTACAGTAAACATAGATCGTTTAAGATCGATATGGTCACGGATGTGAGAACCACGCTGTGTAACCTTGTCAGGCACAAAGAGAAAGGTCTCAAAGCCATCAAAAACTGAGTGGAACCTGCTAAGCTTACCGCCCTTTTCAAAGTGCGGCTTCACGCGGTCTAGTTGCTTTCTCAGAAAATTCATCCCTTTTATCTATTTATCTCATTAAGGTTTACATGGAGATCTGCTCTGGCCATAACAAGTACCCGCTGGTGTACCCGGCCATAGAGTGCAAAGCCTCTCAGCTCATCTCCTTTATCATCATCTCCAGTCCCTTTCTTATAATGGTCTGAACTTCGATCTTGGAAGGGCAGACAAATTCACAGAGGGCAAAATCCTCTTCGGCCACCTCATAAATCCCCAACTGCTCCATCTTATCAATATCACCAACCAGTATGGCCTTCAGCAGATGTTTTGGAAAAATGTCCATGGGAAGCACCCTCTCGTAGTCGCCTGTAAAGACAAACGCCCTCTCGCCACCATGATAGTTGGTATCCATAATGAATTTCTTTCCCGGTAAAAGGGTTGAGAGGAAGCTTCTTGTAGCACTGTACTTGTTAAGACCCGGTTCAAGCCACCCCATAAATTCATATCTGTTACCCTCAGGAATAACCGTAATCATATTATCGTAAAACCCAAGAAAACCGTCGGCGGCAATGGCGCTTCCCGTTAGCACATTGCCGCTGATGTAGCGGAGGTCGCCGCCTCCATCTCTCAGCTTCCCCTTAACAAGGCCCTCTATCGAAGCACCACATCTGATGCGATGATAGCCGCTCTTCATAACCTCACTTCCGGCAAGAGCTATAATACGATCATTCCTGTAGCGGCCCTCACTGAATAGAGCCCCGGTAACGATTACATCCTGAAGGTTCAGGTACCATACCGTCTCTCCCTTATTAACAGGATCTATGTGGTGTATATGCACACCGCTGTTCCCGGCCGGATGAGGCCCTTTAACGAAATGTATCTTAACGCCGCCGATACCTTTCATCACACTTCCCGACACATTGCTTCCGTCGAGCACAAGGTTCACATCTCCGTCTGTAAGTCGGGTGAGCACCTCTATACCTTTATTGAAAAGCGAGCAATCGGAGTTGTGCATTATGAAATCGTAATCGGGTGCAAGTGGTGCAGTATCGAATCCGGATATAAAGATCGATTTTGGCTTTACTCCAGGACGAGCCACTATATGGTAGGGTCGCTGCCGTATAACAGGCCACACACCGGACTCGAGCATCCTCTTCTCAATCTCTTCCCGGCTCATGGCAGCGGGATCACCCTTGCCGAAATCGATATACTCATCTCCCACCGCCTCAATTACAATCTCAAGGAGTCTTCTCCTCTCACCCCTTACAATCTCTTTAACCGTTCCGCTAACGGGCGAGGTCAGCCTCAGCTCTGGAGTAAACTTATCTTCCACAACGGGAGAACCGGCCTTTACCGAATCGCCTGCCCTGACAAGCAGTCTGGGGGTAAGACCGTGAAAATCGACCGGCCGTACAGCATATCTCACCGCTTTCACAGGTGGTGACAATATCTTATCAGCCTCGCCTTTAAGCCTTATATTAAGCCCCTTCTTTAGTTTAATTACCTCCGGCATCTTATTTGAGTGGTATAGTTTATTATTGGTATATAGTTCTCTACATAAAAGAGCCCGGCTGTTAAAGCAATAACAGTATCGGCCCTGACAAATATCATACTTCTGAAGAGTATTTCAAAACATAATCAGATAAAGTGACTAATCGGTATATTAGCACCATAACAACAGTGCAAAAAAAGTAATTGTTTAAACAATAAGAGAAATAAAAATGAGATTTATTATCATAGTTGCCCTGGTTTTCTCTGCGGCGTCCCCTGCATTCGCACACATTAATGGCTCTGCACTATCTGACTCCGGTCAAACTATTACAGGCCACAACCCTGATAGTGAAAGAGTAACAAAAAACACCATTTTTGATTCCAGGGTCAGGACTCTGATGCTTTACAGAGAGGGGTGGGATTTTTCCCTTCCCATACTGAACCTGACCGGAGCCGGAGACCAGAGGCTAACCCTGAGGTTCGATATTGTTGATGAGAGAATTGATAATCTGGCCTACAGTTTTATTCACTGCGACAAAGACTGGAACAGGTCATCTCTCTTCACAACCGACTATCTCGACGGGTTTCATGAGAATATGATTGAGGAGTACAGACAATCATTCAATACGAATGTGAACTACACCCACTACACCCTCTCCTTTCCCAACGAACGGGTATCCTTCCTTGTTTCCGGAAACTACATAATTGTTGTTCACCCTCCGGGACAGCCGGACAACCCCCTTTTCAGTCGCAGATTCATGATATCTGAGAGTGGTGCCACAATAGCAGCCTCTGTAAAAAGGCCTTCAGCGGGAGTTTATCGTGATACCCACCAACAGGTCGACATAACAGTCAACATATCGGGCATCAGGGCTATTGATCCGCACAATGAGATATTTACATCAATAATGCAGAACGGGCGCTGGGATAATAAAAGGGCCAACATGAAGGCTGACTTCATATCATCGACCGAGCTTAGATACACCTCTCTGGGCGACAAGACACTGTTCCCCGGGGGTAATGAGTTCCGCCAGTTCGATATCAGAAGCTTCAGGCACCTGACTGAGTTTGTTGCTGAGGCAACTTATGATGGGCAATACCATCATGTAAGGCTGCTACCCTCGCAAAACCGTGAGTTCAGGCCTTACTTTTTCCGGCCTGACCTTAACGGTCGTTTTATAGTAGGGGTTCAGGAGGGTGTCAATCCCCATACAGACGCCGATTACGCATGGGTCTATTTCACACTACCATCAGGCAATGAGATAAGAGGAGGCACTCTTCATATTCATGGTGAGCTTACCTCCTGGACCCCCTCGGGCGATAACCGCATGATATACAATCATGAATCACGGGCCTATGAGGCCGCCCTCTTTCTAAAGCAGGGGTGGTACAACTACAAGTACACCTTCGTGCCTGACGGCACCGGCGAGGAGTTGCTTCTACCATACGAAGGGAGCCATTTTGAAACCAGCAATGAGTACTTTATTCTGGTCTACTACAGGCCAAGGGGAGAGCGTTATGACAGGCTTATCGGCACACATGCCGTAGTCAATCCTGCCGGTTAGATATCTCGCCGGCATAAACGCACGCCGGGCCACGGGCCGGAAGCCTCTATCCTCCTGTTTTACCGTGGCTGTCAATACCGTGCAACATATAGACGGTATGTTCAAGCATAGGCAGTATAACATCGAGATATTCGTTAACAGCTTTCACCGAGCCGGGCAGGGTAAAGAGTAGTGCATTCCCCGCAACCCCGGCCACACTACGACTCAGCAGTGCATTTGGCTTCTCCATGCCATACCTCACCCTTATCATCTCCATTATACCCGGTATCTCAAATTTAAGGTGGGGCCTGACCACATCGACCGTAATGTCACGGGGTCCAATGCCGGTTCCTCCGGTGGTAATAATCATATTGAAACTCCGTGCATATCGTGCCACAACGCCGCTCAGCTCGGCAGCTTCATCTGGTATTATAATAGTCTCTTCTTCCGACTGCCAGCCAAGTGTTCGCATATGCTCCCTGACCCTCTCTCTCACTGCAGGGCCACTAAGATCGCGATACTCGCCACGGCTGGCCCGGTCGCTAAGTGTCACTATTACAGTTTTGTATATATCAGGTATTTTCATCAGTACCTCTTCTTTGCTATGGTCAATATCGACACATTATACTCTGACTGTTTGGTAAGAGTCAGGCTCACCCTTTCTCTTTAGATATCAACTCTATCCCCCCTATCACCATACCTTTATCTACAGCCTTGCACATATCATAAACGGTAAGCAGTGCCACTGAAACGGCTGTCAGGGCCTCCATTTCGACGCCGGTACGACCGGTGCATCTGACAGTAGCTTCAACATCGACACCCTCTTCGGTGGTAACAGCCTTTACTGTAACATTGTCAAGAGCTATATTGTGGCAGAGAGGTATCAGTTCAGCACTCTTTTTGGCCGCACCGATTCCGGCAATTTCGGCAACTGTCAGAACATCGCCCTTCTTCATCAGATTATCCCCTATCAGCCTGACAGTATCCGGTTCCATGGTTACAGATCCTCTGGCAACAGCCACCCTCTTCACTGTCTCTTTCCCGCCAACATCGACCATCCTGGCTCTTCCGTCGCTGTCTGTATGTGTTAGTCTGCTCATATCAGCCTATCCTCCTATATTGTAAAAATAGCCCTTTTCATTAATAGTACCGCACAACGGCTTATGCTCCAGTGCGAAATCTATAGCCCTGTTATATCCAAGGTCAATAATATCTGCCTCAACATCGCTGAAAAGACAGGGTTTAAGCTTACCGTCCGATGTAAGCCTCAGCCTGTTGCAGCGGCTGCAGTCACCACCTGACCCACCATGCACAATCCCGTAAGAGCCGGAAGAGAGCGTCATCTCCTGTATAAAGCGAACCTCCAGCCCTCTGCCAGTACCGTACGAGGACACCTCTCTTGCATCACGCTCTCCGCTGCTCTGCCTGACAACGCAGTTAATCTTAACAGGTGCAAGGCCTGCGTCTATGGCGGCATCTATGCCTTTGAGAACATCCTCAAGCTCTCCGATCCTGGTAAGCTCCCGGTAGCGTGAAGGGTTTACTGTATCGAGACTAATATTAACCCTCTGCAGCCCCGCCTCTTTAAGCTCACCTGCATATTCCGGAAGCAGTATGCCGTTTGTGGTCATCGATATATCTGTAATGCCTTCGATAGATGCTATCATAGAGACAAGCCGACTTACCCCTCTCCTTACCAGTGGCTCGCCACCTGTAAACTTCACCTTTCTGACACCTCTGGCGGCAGCAACCCGGGTAAAGGCTGTTATCTCATCATAGCTCAGTATATCGGCATGCTCAAGCAACTCAATGCCATCTTCGGGCATACAGTACACACATCTGAGGTTACACCTGTCGGTAACCGATATTCTAAGGTATGTTATCTCCCTGTTATATCTGTCTAACATCTACAGCATCTCCTTTCTTAAGCTCTTTTACTCCCCTGGGAATTGCGACCAGACCATCGGCCAGGGAGAGGGCAGAGATATGTGCCGACCCATGATAGGCTACAGGGATCACATCACCTTCCGGTCCGGTTCTGACAGGTATGTAAGATAACCTCCTGTCCCTCTTCCTTTTGTAGTCGGCTCCCATTGATGACCTGAAGACAGAGGGCCTCCAGTCACACCCCATCATCTTCATAATCACAGGCCTTACCAGTATTTCGAATATTATGTAACTTGACACCGGATTGCCGGGCAGACCAAATATCACGCTGCCATCTGCAATGCCAAATGTTGTTGGCTTACCGGGCTGTACAGCAACCCTGTCAAACAGAATATCTGTTCCGGCCCGTTTGAGTACTGCAGGCACAAAGTCATAGTCACCCATAGAGACACCTCCGGTAAGAACAACCATGTCATTCTCATCAATGGCACTGGCAACCATCTTGTAGGTGATCTCTTCATCATCTATGGCGATACCATAATAGCGGCCGCAGGCCCCCGCCCTCTCCAGCTGTGCAAGTAGCTGATAGGCGTTGCTGTTTCTTATCTGTGCATTTGATGGAACCGACGAAGGCTCAACAAGTTCGCTGCCTGTACTTATTACAGCTACCGAAGGTCTGCGGGCCACACTGACCAGCGACGCTCCTGCAGAGGCCATAACGGCGATATCGTGAGGAGTAATAACCCTCCCTCTGCTCAGCACAGTATCACCGCTTCTCACATCCTCACCCTTAACGGCAATATTGTTCTTGTCTCCATGCTTTATAAACCGCACCCGGTTCCCCGGCAGCTCTTCACAATACTCTACCATCACTATATAGTCGGCACCGTCAGGCAGCGCCGCCCCCGTCATAATCCTTGAGCAGGTTCCCTCCGACACCCTCACAGAGGGGGCAACACCAGCCACCACCGTCTCTGATACAAGCAGCTCTTTATCCAGATCTACCTTACGGCATGCGAAGCCATCAACTGCCGCCTTATTGAAAGGAGGCATATCTACATCGCTTACTATATCGTCTGCCAACACCCTGCCGTGGCAAGAGAGCAGCGATACAATCTCAGTTCCGCACAGAGGGGCATTAGCCATGACAAGACCCTCTGCCTCTTCAATGGTTATCATTCTGTCATCACTATCTTTCATATCTTAAGCGGGTAATCATTTAAATTAGCCTTCATTGTTACAGAGTAGCCGCCACCATGTTAAACCGGCAGCCCCTCGTCAGTTATTGTTTCGCAGCCATATAAGGTCAGAGGGTGATATGCCCACAGTGACCGGGTCTCCCCTCTTCAGGGTACCGGCAAATCGATCGGCGGCAGTTACCAGAGCCACCATGGTCTCTCCTGCGTCAAGCTCTATCTCCCTTCCTGCAGGTGTCATTATCACATCAATTACCGAGGCTTCGATAATATTCATCGCCTCTGCAGCACCACCATCATCCTTCTCAATAAGCCTGACATTTCCATTTCTTACCACCAGTATCCCCTCAGATGTATAGTCGTTATTATCGACAATAAACTTCAGCCCCCTGCTGGTTGTTGCACTCCATCCCGATGCGTTATTTGTAAAGCTGACCCTGAAAAAATTCTTAATCCCGGTATATCGTGCAACAAACCGGTTAACCGGCCGGTCGAAAACCTCCGATGGGGTACCGATCTGTATCAGTCGCCCATTGTGCAGCACCCCGGTTCTGGTTGCCAGTGCCAGCGCTTCAGAGTAGTCATGGGTAACATGAATTATGGTCTGGCCCTCCCTGTTCAGAGACCTCAGAAGCCTTATTATATCGTCCTTCAGGCTTGCATCTACCGATGCAAGTGGCTCATCAAGCAGCAGCAGCGATGGTGATGTCACCACGGTTCTTGCCAGAGCTGCTCTCTGTCTCTCCCCGCCTGACAGTGTCTCTGTCTTCCTCTTCAGAAGAGAAGAGATATTCATTCTTCCGGCAATCTCCTTAACGCCTCCCTCTATCTTTAAGGCAGTTTCTCCTCTTATTCTGAGAGGGTATGCTATATTGTCATAAGTTGTCATATGCGGAAAGAGGGCAAAATCCTGAAACACCATTCCAATATCCCTTTTCTGGGCAGGCATAAGGGTTATATCTTCGTCATTATGAATCAGGGTACCACTATCGGGAGTGGTCAGTCCGGCAAGATTTTCCAGTAGTTGTGTCTTGCCCGACCCCGATCGGCCAAGAATAACCAGATATTCGCCTCTCTCCACCCGAAAAGAGATGCTTTCCATACGGAACATACCCAACCGCTTCGATATATTGATTACTTCAAGCATAACCCGATTCTATTAATCCTTCAACCTCCTTCCTGTAGACACAACCCTTAGAAGAACAAAGACAGCCAGTGAGACCATAAGGAACAGAAGTGCCATAGGGCGTGCGTATCGTAATCCATATGCATTAAATCGCTCGAATATCATCACCGGAGCCGTCATGGGGTGATATGCAATAATAACTATTGAACCAAACTCACTCATTCCCCGTGCAAACATCATAATAAAACCCGATACTATACTTCTCCATGCCAGCGGTATAGTGATGGTAAACAGAACTCTGATACGAGAAGCTCCCAGTGTCATCGCCGCCTTTTCCAGCCTCTCGGGCACGGCTGCGAATCCGTCCCTTGCAGCGTTTATCATAAAAGGAAGGCTTACAAAAGCCATTGCAAGTGCTATACCCGTGCTGTTATTAACAAAGCTTATACCTGCCCATTCGGCAGCCCTGCCGACAGCACTATCGCGCGAAAGGAAGCCAAGAAGGGCAATACCTGCAGCGGTATGAGGAATTACCACCGGCAAATCTATAATTCCCTGAATAAGGTTTTTTCCGGGGAACCTCTTTCGCGCCATCAGATAGGCCAGGGGAACTGCACCGAAAGAGAAAATTGTTGTTGATATAAAAGCTATAGCCAGCGTACGCCCTATGCTCCTCTGAACCGCAGAATCGCTGGCAGTTTCGAACAGTTCGGGTAGTCCGGTATGAAGAATCATAGATGCCATCGGGGTCACAATAAAGAGCAGAACAAGGGCAGAGATAAGTATCAATGCCCACCGGAAAAGGTCACCGCCATCATTCAAACTCTTAATAGTCATAAGTCTCCTCATTTAAGAGAGTCAGTATATCGGGTGGTATGGCAGATACATGGCCAGATACGGGATAGTGCTCAGGAATAGTGTGCCCTGACTCTCTGAACACCTCTTGCCCCCTTTCACCGAGAATGAAGCTTAGAAAGCGTACAGCCTCATCCCTGTTGGGAGCATCGTCAATAACTGTAATGCCATATATGATGACATCACCGGGCATATATATCCTCTCAGACGGAGAGCTTCCGGCTACCATGGTTCCGACGCTCTGGTAGCGGGAGCGAAAAGAGTAGTCACCAAGGTTTATTTCAGAAGGCAGCGTGAGGTATCTCAGGCCACTCTGCACCGCCACAGACCTGTACTCAAAAATATAGTCGGCTGCACCGGTCTCAATCAGTGCAACAAGATCAATGCCCTTTGGTCTGATAAGCCTGTTATCCTTCGCAAGTATCTGATCTGTGATACCCTCAACGCCATAGAACTCCTCTGCCAGCTTAAGGGTGAATATTGCCCTGTAGCCGCAGGGATCGGCATCGGGATCGGCTCTTCCATACCCTACATCATCGCGCAGCAATATCTCATACCAATTGTTCTTATCAATAACATCAGAGTATCTGGCCCCATCCCTATACGCAATAACCATCTCGTTACCGGCAAAGCCGATGTTCCAGCTTGCGTGATTGGGAATAAGCAAGTTGTCAATAACCTGATAGTCGGCCGATCCCATTATATCGCAGGGTTTTCCCAGCTCGGTAATTTTCCGTGCGGTAACCAGGCTGCCTGCGGGTTCGAGGAGTATTTCAACACCGGTATTACTGCTCCGGTACTCTTCGGCAAGAAGTAAAAAGGGCCTGGAGAGGCTGCCTGCATGAAGAACTACAACTCTCTCTTTCCCTGCATCCAGGCAGCCATAATTAAGAATCGCAACTGATGCTATCAAATTAACAATCATCAGCTTCGCCCAAAAAGTCCTGTTATTTTTCATGTCCACTCATCCTGTTAATTTTCCGGAAAAATTTTTTTGCAATACCTTTCATTGCCACATCGATATCACTGTTAAGTTCATCGTAAGCGGAAACCAGTTCGCTACCCTCGGTGGTAAGGGTTGTTTTCCCTCCGGCTGCCCCTCCGCGATGTTTCTCTACCAGTGGAAATCCGATAAGGTTCTCAACCTCCTTGAGCAATCCCCAGGCCTTCCTGTAGCTAATACCCATTTTTCGTGCGGCTGTAACTATCGATCCCTCCTGCCTGATCTCATCCAGAAGCTTTAAACCCTCGGCGCTGATAACTATACTCTCCCGCCGCGCCTCAAGCCAGACGCTGTAGTTGAGAAATATGTCATAATATCGTGAACCTTCGGGGCCTGCCATATATCGTTATGTATATTAATTCCTATCGGGATGTATAGATATTAAGATGATTCATAATTTGATACTACCATTCAGAGCTTTTTTTCGCTTAGCAAACTGCTACCGGGCAGGAATATGGTGAGTTTACAGTCCAGGGCTGTCCGGCAAAAGGGAGTTTAAGAGCAGGTACATTCTACTTGTAAAGGCAGCGGTAGGCACTCTCCTGTTCTATTTTGACTTTAAATTTTGAATTTTCCGGCACAACAAAAGTCTCGAAGGGCTTATAGGTTTTCCACTTAGACTCATCTGCCAGCATAATCTCCATTGCACCGGATATTACAGTCATATACTCAGTTGAGGTTGTACCGAACTCATATTCGCCCGGAGCCATCACCCCCAGTGTTGCCTGGCCATCGGCATTCTCGAATGCTATCGACTTCACCTTGCCATCAAAATATTCATTCACCTTGAACATAGTCTACTACCGATTTTAGTGCTCATGACAAAGTACAAATGTACGACTTTTGCATATCGGTATAGCCGATAAAAGTCATGTTTTTGCTGGTATCACACTCGTCTATATCAGCCACGCTACAGCAAAAAAAGAGTAATTTTACCCGCCATACCGGGGGTTATAGTTGTCAAAGTTAAATAGAGAGATAGAGAGAGTCATGTCGGAGGTTTCAGTTGTATCATTCAAATCGTACCCGGAGTCTGTTGCAAAAGCTTTTGATCAAATAGGAGCGGCGGCAATGATGGGCCGGCAGAAAAGGGTTATGATCAAGCCTAACCTTGTTGATGTTATACCATATCCGGTAACTACGCCGGTCGAGTGCACAAGTGCGATTATAGATTATGTGCGCAGGGCGGGCAGCGCAGAGATAGTAATTGCTGAGGGGAGTGGAGGAGAGAAGCCCACCGGCGAGGTTTTTGCCTCTCTTGGCTACAGTGAGCTTGCAGCAGAGAAGCAGGTAAGACTTATAGACCTTAATGAGCAGCCGCTCATAAAGTCTGAGATTCCATCATGCAAGATATTCAGCAGCTATTATCTCCCACGCCTGGCTATGGAGTACTTCATTATAAGTGTACCCATGCTTAAGGCGCACACCCTTTCAACGGTAACCCTGTCGCTAAAAAACATGATGGGGTTCGCCCCGCCATCTCACTATCAGATGGGAGGTTTCTGGAAAAAATCGTTTTTCCACAACCGTATCGATGAGTCTATAATAGAGATGAATATGCACCGTATGCCAGATCTTACACTGATTGATGCTACCATCGGAATGCCCGAGTATCACCTGGGCGGCAGCCATTGTGATCCGCCCGTTAACAAAATTGTTGCATCATTCAATGCGGTCGAAGCTGACAGGGTCGGCGCCCGCCTGCTCGGATTTGACTGGAAAGAGATTGGTCACCTTGCTGAAGAGATAGTCTGCGCTTCGCCACAGAGAGGCAGAGAGTGCTGAGCTTCAACTGCAAGGGCCCGTACAGAGACAGTGCCGTGTAAACAGGTACAGTCGCCAACCGACACACCAGAGCCCCCCGGCATGTTGTCAGAAAGAGTACTGCAGCGCCAGGAAGAATCCCGCTCCCGCCTCTTCAATTATTGTTCCCTTGCCACCCAGAAAGAGCTGCCCGACAAATTCAATGTCGAGGTCTCTTGTAACTGAGTAGTCTATACCCGGCATAATAAATGTTGCCTCTATATCGGGCAGAACCATTACTGCAAGCCGCCCCTGAAATAGCGGAGAAAAAGGGTGTTGGACACTAAGGGTAACGGCCTGCTTCGAAAACATAATGTTATCGGGCCTCATCGGCTCGGTTATCATAAAAATATCGTCCGCTCGTCTGTTATAACCACCGTTATAGAGAAATTCAATAGCCCCGAATGTTCCGTTAGAAAACATATAATCGAAACCTGTTGAGGCCACAATATTACTCCGCTCTGTTCCGCTCTGCTCATCAATGTCCCTGAACCATGTAAACTCACTCTTAATACCGGCACCGCCTATATTTCCGGCATAACCCCCTCCAAGCGCCAGCCGGTGCCGGTAGTATCCTGCAACAACCTGTATGTCATAGCCAAAAATATTGGTCCCAAACATTGAGGCCGCTACCATATCGCGGCTATCCCTTGCAGGGCTTACAGCGATCTGGATACGGGAAAGGTCGCCGGTATAATACTGCACCCTTATCGCGTCAGAGCCGGGTCGCTCGGGGTAATCAAAATCGAAAAACGAATAGGTGTTAAACAGGTCATTCGGATTGGAAACCAGGTTTATACCCCAGTTAATTCTCTGCCGGCCTACCCTTATATGCCATCTTTCAACCCGCCAGTCAGCATAGAGCCTGTCTATCATGGAGTGACCAACCCATGCTCCATCTGAAAGCCATACCCATGAGAGATTCATCAGCCCGTCATCACGGCCGATAATATCGCCATAATGAGGGTAATCCCTGAACATGCTGTTATAGAAGAGTCTGTTTCTGCCCTCTGTAACCAGGCTTAAACCACTGCTGACATTCCACCTGAAGTTGAGCCTGTTGTGAAAAAGATTGCTGAATGAGGGGTCAGAAAAATCTTTGTCAAGCCTCAAAGCAGGCATGTTCCTGATGTATCCACGCATGGTAGGAGGCTCAAGGCCGTTATTACCCGCTGCACTAAAACCTGCGGTCAGAAGTGCGATGGCAAGGGTTATCCTCAATAGCATATTGATCTTTATTTTAAGGGTTGAATAAACCAGGGTTCTCTTCAGGCCTTCTCGTTAACCTCTGTCCGCTCAAATTGCTCATCGCTGGCAACCGCCCCGTCAACAAGCGTTATTACACGACGGGCCCTCTCTATAACCCGCTGGTCGTGCGTTGAGAAGATAAGGGTGATATGCTCCTCTCTGTTGAGTCTCGACATAATATCGAGCAGGTTGAAAGCTGACTCGGTATCAAGGTTGGCGGTAGGCTCATCTGCCAGCACAAAATCAGGCCTGGAGGCCAGAGCCCTTGCCACCGCAACGCGCTGCTGCTGCCCGCCACTCAGCTTGCCCGGCCTCACATCGACCTTGTCTCCCAGACCCACCTGATTGAGCATCTCTCTTGCGCGCTCTTCCATCTCTGCCTTAGGCCTGTTCTGAAGCAACATAATAAACGATACATTCTCAACGGCAGTAAGTACCGGAATCAGGTTGTAGGCCTGAAAAACAAAGCCTATGTGCCTGAGTCGGAAATCGAAAAGCTTGCTCTCTTTCATGGTGGCAATATCGACACCATCTATCACAACCTGCCCGCCGGTAGGTTTGTCAAGGCCTCCTATTACATTAAGAAAGGTGGTCTTACCGCTACCTGATGGACCAACTATTGCTGTAAACTCACCCTGCCTGAACTCAAGATTGACATTTTTAAGGGCATGTACAGGAACGGCTGTACCAGTATAGGTTTTGGAGAGATCGGTTGTTTTAATTACTGTTTTCATCTCTTTATGGCTTTATAGTGTTACTGTTAGTCTGTTTTATAAATTGTCGGCTCCTCATCCAACGCCGGAGGCTGCAAGTGCCGGAGCCCATGCCGGCTTATCGTTTTACTCCTGCCTCACAGCTTCAGCCGGCTGAAGCCGGATAGCTTTCCATGCAGGGTATAGTGAAGCGATAATAGCAAATATTACCAGCACCAGGGCAATTTCAAAATAGAAAGAGCTCTCAATACGGGGATATAGTACCGACGCGTAGCCAAAGTCTTCCAGCCCCTCGCCACCCGGTATGGGAACTCCTGTATTGCCAAGAATCTCAATCATACCCCACGACATCAGGAGGCCTATTATGCCCCCTATAATGGCTATAATGGTGGTTTCGGCAACAATCATAGAGAACACCTTTCTCCTTTTCATACCAACGGCGAGAAGCACACCCAGCTCTCTGACCCTTTCAAGTATCGACATCAAAATCGTGTTCAGCAGGCCGAAAGATACCGCCATTATAATTATTATCAATATCCAGATAAGGGCCTCGCCCAGAAACTCGAGCGAGTAGTAGAGTGCCGGTTGCAGGTCTGCCCAATGGCGTACCTTGACATCCGGATATAGGCCACCAATTATTTCGGCAACATTACGGTACTCACCGGGCTCTTCTACAACCACCGCTATCTCGGTAACAACATCTTCTGCGCCAACTATCCGGCTCATCTCTGCCGCGTTAAGATAAACTGTTCTCTCCTCGAAGCTTTTAGATGTGAGCTTGAAAATACCTTCCACCCTGAAAGATGAACTGACTATTTCTCCATCAACATCCTGAAAGGTCAGTACCAGGCGTGATCCCACCCCTGTGTTGAGATTGTCGGCCAGAGCCTGCCCTATAATAACAGATGGCAGGCGACCACCACCGGTAAAGTAGCTGCCATCTGAAAGCAACTCATCAAGGCCGGTAGTCTTCGCTTCAACTTCAGGTACAACACCCTTTATCCTGACGCCGGAACTCATATTGGCCGACGCTATCATTCCGTCAACCACGGTACGGGCAGACGCAACAGCTATATCATCTCTCATTGAGAGCTCTGATGCTATCTCAATTCCCCCCGCAATAGAATATCTGGCTTCGGGATTAGCTATAAAGTCAGGATGGTGCAACTGTATATGGGAAATCTGATTATCAATGGTATCCTCAAACTGCTGCTCTTCAAGCGCCAGCCTCATTGCTGCAGAGAACACCCCGCCCATAAGTCCCAGAATCAGGGCGGTAATTATGATAATGGAGCGCGATCTGTTTCTCCAGATATTCCTCCATGATATTTTTATAAGTGTCTTCATGCTTTATCTTGTTTTATCTCTATTTCCTTGCTGCGCTGATCACATCTAGTTTATAAACTTTCCTCACCGGATAGAGGCTTACCACCAGTGCAATGAAAAATATTGTTATACCCTGATATATAAATATGTCGGGTGCCACAGAGAAGGGAAGCACAGGATCAAAGCCCATGTCTATCATAACCTCGCCTATCTCCTCTCCAAGGGGTATAGGGTTTCTGTTCAGCCAGAACATTATCGGGTAGCCTATTGCTACACCGCACAAAACGCCTATCAGGCTCATAAATATGGTTTCAAGCAGACATATAACAGATAGCTGCGCACGCTTCAGGCCTATCGATAACAGTATTCCGAACTCCCTGAGCCTCTCATACATCATGGTTATTATGGTACCAAAAATTCCGAATCCTGCCACAATGTAAAGTATCCATGCAAAAACCTTGACCTGGGCATCCCGGGCTTCGAGTGCCGCTACAGCGTCGGGGAGCAACTCTTCCCATGTTTTAACAGCGTACCACTCTTCATCCAGTCTCTCCCTCAGATCTTCAGCCAGACCATCTACAACCCGCTCATCATCAACCATAAGTATAAGGCTGTTCAGTCTGTCATATGCAGAGAATAGAATCTGCGCCTCCCTTAATGGAAGGTATACCATGCTGTTATTCTGCTCCGGCATGGGAAATTCGACAATGCCACCCACCCTGAATATGCCGGCAGCGGTCATCCCCTGAAATCCCTGCCCCATAAGCAGTATTGAGTCCCCAACAGAAATACCGAGAAGGTCGGCCACCCCGCTTGCAATAACTGCGAACTGGTCATCGTCGTTAAAGAACTCTCCTTCCGTCAGTCTGGAAGAGATTTCGTTCATCCTATCCTCCTTCTCAGGTACAATACCCATAACAAGCAGCCCGCGGGTACCTACATCTTTGGCGCCCAGGCAAAAACCCTGAATTCGCGGAACAGTATAGCTTATAATGTGCGAGTATTCAGACAGAACCTCCTTAAGCTCATCGCCATACTCAAGGGCGTGATCCATTGAAGGTTCATCAAAGTAGAGTGCGTCCTGTACCTGCAGATGGCCGGTACTGTTGTTTATGGTAGTCTCTATCATAATCTCTCTTGTGCCCTCTATAAGAGACATCAGGGCTATTGCAAGCACCACGGCAAAGAGAACAGAGCTTACCGAAATAAAGGTTCTTCGCTTCTTTCGCCAGAGGTTCCTCCATGCAAGAGTAAAAAGTAGCTTCATATCGCCTGTTTTATTTTGTTATAGAGATACTTGTCCGGAATTTACCGGATATCTGTAAGATTCTGTATTGAGAAAAAGCTCTCTGATAAATCTATATTGAAGTCAGCATCATGGTAGGTCAGTATGGTCCTGTGTCCTCGTCTATCCTCAGGTATCATCTCCATTACTGATGGCATCGGCCTGCCGCCTATACTCTTTATCTCCCTGAAATGGATAGTGCTTACAAGGTCACCATACTCATCATAGTTCTCAACCTTAACCGGAAGGTAGTACTCAACGCTTACCCAGTATATTACCTTTTCATATACAACAGGTGTTTCCGGGTGGGGCACCATCTCGATCCTGTAGCACTCCATACCCTCTATGGTTTCCCTCCCTTTAAACTCATGATCGTAGTCATCGACAACAGAGACCCCTCTTACAAGATCGTCATTGGAGAAGTCCGATCCCATCCATGACTGAGACATCATTGAGGGTGGCATTCTGACTGTGCGGTCAATATTGGGAACATAGTTCCATATCTCATTGCCACGCTTCAAAAATGCCGTTCCCTGATCTCTTGCGGGTGCAGTCACATAGATAAGGGCGTAGTCATCGCCAAGGCTCCATGACCGTAGCGATATCTCTCTTGTATACCTGGGTCTGACCGTCTCCATAGTCATCTCCGCATAAGAGGCATCACCCCTCATGTTGTACTCCATGCGGCGAAGAATCTCTGCCGCATCCTGCCCTTTTGCGCCAAGAGATGCAACCGCAACTATTATCACTGCAAATAGTTCTCTTTTCATAATTGTGAGGTTTAAGTTTTATCAGTCTGATTGTTATTCGATACAAAAATATGAAGGGGCTGGTCTGCACGCAATTAATTTGACATGAGTGAGGGCAAAAAGGTATATGAATGCACTTTTTCAGGCCATGAAAATGGGTAATTGAGCAGTGAGGCCTCACTGAGACATAGCGGTATATTATATAATGTATAACGAAAGGCCGTCACCCGGTTACGGGTAACGGCCTGTATAACAAGACAGTCAACTATTCTGCCTACTCAAGCAACTGGTTGTCCTATCCTATAGATGCTTCTTTACAACCTCTACGACCTCGGGCATATCCATACCTATACTCTTAAGATGCTCCAGTGTAGGCACACCGCCGGGTGTCCATCCGCGTCGCTCATAAACCGCATCAAGAAGCTCTTCATACTGCTTTTCGCGATACTCTCTGGTGAGTCTCATTCTCTCTTCGAGCGGTAAACCTTTGGGGTCAACACCAACCTTCTCTTTTAGCTGGGTATCGTAACGCTCTTCGCGCGACAGGTACTCCTCTTTGGTAACCGGGCCCGCTGCGCGGTAGGGTTGGGCGTCATGTTCCCGCAGCCCAAAACCTCTCCTTATATTGAAAACGCGCTGGAAGTTGTAAACCCTCTCAGAGTCTTCAACAAGTCTCTTATTGTCGAAGGGGCGTCCTGTTACAGCCTTATAGATAGTTACATAGTTGTCAACATGCTCCGGTATCTTGTGCGGCTCTTCGGTGTCTGCATTACCCTCAGGCACAACATCATTCCAGGGCAACTTGCACAGCCCTACCAATCCGAACCAGGTTCTGAACATCGGGAAGTAGTGCAGCGCCTCTGCCTTATCGGCAAAAGTGGGTATCTGGTTATTTATCATATCCATAAAAATAAGCCACGCCTCATCATGCTGCGGGCCCTTGTTGGTCATTGCATAACCACCCTGCTGTGCAAGCGACTCTTTAGAGATATACTGTGAATACTCAAGCCCTTTGTTTACCATTCCAATATCCATTATCAGGGCCTTATCTCCCCATCCTTTCGAAATGAAGTGCTCCTGCAGCTTCTTAACGCCCATGCCGGCCAGTTTGCCAAACCCTTCACCGCGGGCAACCTGATGAATCAGTTCCAGCGCTGCATCGCCGTTTCCAAAGCTCAGTTCCAGACCTCCGGTGCGCTCCTTGTTGAGAATACCTCTCTCGTAGCACTCCATGATAAATGAGAGCACTGTTCCCCATGTAATGGTACATATACCGTAGGTGTCACAGTAGAAATTGGCCTCAATAACATATTCGGAGTCAAACATTCCACAGTTAGAGCCAAGGCCTGCAGCTGTCTCGTACTCGGGGCCGTCAACTATCACCTTCTCTCCCTTATAGGGTCCTGTTTTGATCTCGAAGTTATCGACACCCTTGGCACACGACATGGTGCATCCGATCCAGCATCCGTCGGGAATATTCTGGGTAAAATGGCCCTTCAGTACCTTAGAGTCAATCTTATGGGTATCGGGATGCTTCCCGTACTGGAAATTATTGACAGGCAGCAGGTCATGATCATCCATAACCTCAACAAGGTGGGCGGTTCCCACCTGTCTCATACGACACTGCTGATCATCGAAATCCCTTATCTCTTTATTAAATCTGCGGCCTCTCTCCTTGATGGCATCGAGGTCAACGACATTATTCAGGTTACCCTTAACTCCGGGAATCTTGCATACAAGTGCCTTTATCTTCTTGTCACGGAAAACGGTTCCTATGCCCCCTCTTCCTGCCTGCTTTAGTCGCACAAGCTTACGCTTAGGATCATAGAAGCTGAAGTTAAGCATACCTATAAGCGAGTTGTCGGCTGCTGCACCCGATGATACAACACCGATATTCTTCTTCTCACTTTCAGTTTCGGCAAACATTTCAGTCAGCTGCTCGGCCAGCACATGGCTGTCAACGGCCTCGGCCGGGGCCTCAAATATCTCGACCTTATGATTTATTCCATCGACATATACTATGACATCCCGCTCGGCCTTACCCTGTATCTCAATGGCATCAAATCCGGCAAACTTGAGGAACGGACCGAAAAAACCACCCACATTGCTATCCATTACAGAGTTTGTCTGTGGCGAAATCGAAACAACCAGAGACTTTCCTGCTCCTGAATACTGGGTAATACCACCAATGGGGCCTGACGAAATTACAATCTCATTATCAGGGTCATTCCAGGCGGTATCGGGTTTGGTAGCGTCCCACAGATACCTAAGGCCATACCCTTTACCTCCGATAAATTTCTCCTTAACATCCTGAGGTACATCTTTATCCTTAACCTCTGTGGTTCCAACATTAACATAGAGCACCTTGTCGGTATATCCCTTTTCAAGAGGAGTCCACTTGTACTCCCAACTTTTCAGCATCTTATGCTGCGATTTCATTGCCTGAATATCCATCTGAAATGTTTTTATTTAATTTATAAATGACTCTTGCATGGCACTGTTGTACGGTTCCGAAAATAGACTGCAATATACGAGATTAAAATGATATAAATCAATATGAAAGGCGATACATAACGGCATCTGGTGGTACTGTGCGAACAGGGAGCGGGCCTGGCAGATAAAGGTCGGAGGCTGTTGATGAAAAGATAAAAAAGATCGATTAAATTTGCCTCTTCACCAGAAGATAGAGATTGTCTGATATGGCCGGACCGCAGTTGCCACATGATCCTCTTGAGCATTATCTATCGCATTGGGGTTTTGATCCTCTGCGCGTTGACAGTTATGTTGCGGGAGCAAAGTATTTTGCGCTAATGCTCGACAGCGGCAACATCGGCATCTCAGCTATTTATGAGCATCTGCCTGACGACTCTCTGCTTAGGGGCGCCACACCCGATCTCACCAATATGGGTCACCGCATAATTCTTAATGCGTGGTTTAATGCTCTGTTAAACTATGATACACCTGTAGATGGCGACGGAGACATCTTTGATGTGACAGATTTCAGCAGATATGATAATATTGTAATGATAGGCTGGTTTGGGACGCTTCTCGATAAGATGGAGTCATACGGTGTAAAGCCGGTAGTATTCGACAGGCTTCATGACGATCCTGTTCTTGCCCCGCCGGAGATGCTTGAAGAGAGCTTAGCCGGGGCAGACTCTCTTATTATAACCGGCACCACCATCAGCAACAATACATTTTCCGGCATAGTATCTGCCACTGCGGCAGAGTGCGACACCCTTCTTCTTGGCCCTTCCAACATACTGCATCGCGACATGTTTCGTTACAGAAACATAAAGGTAATATTTGGTTCGCTCTTCAGGAATGGTGACACCGGGCTGCTCGATCTTGTAGCCATGGGCCACGGCACCAGAGAACTTATGGGCAACCTTAAGAAAGTATATATTTGCAAAGATAATTGGCGGTTATGACATTTGAAGAGATAAAAAAGAAGCTGAGCAGATACACGGTTGGCATCGCGGGTGCCGGAGGACTCGGTTCCAACTGCGCCTCGTCGCTTGTGAGAAGCGGAATCGGGCGGTTAGTAATAGCAGATTTTGACATAGTGAGTCACTCCAACCTTAACCGGCAATTCTTTTTCACCGATCAGGTGGGTATGCCCAAGGTAGATGCCCTGAAGATAAACCTGGAAAGAATATCATCAGAGAGCGTAGTTGAGGCATACAACTTAAAGCTAGACAACAATAACATCGCAAATCTGTTTAAAGATTGTGACATTATAGTTGAGGCCTTTGACAGGTCTGACATGAAACTTATGTTTGCAGAGACTCTGGCTGCTGAACTTCCGGGTACCCCCCTTATAATGGGGTCGGGCGTGGCAGGCTGGGGAGGCAATGAAGAGCTAAGGAGCAGGAAGGTAGATGACACCCTCTACATCTGTGGTGATGAGAAGGCAGAGGTATCCGGTCAGCTCCCTCCTATTGCACCCAGAGTCACTATAGTTTCAAATATGCAGGCAAACATAGTTCTGGAAATCTTATTAAAAAGATAGGGTAGCAGGAATGAAAATCACATTAAACAACAGAGAGGAGACATTCGCTCAGGAGAGCATGACAGTAACCGAGCTTCTCGAGAGCAAGAATATGACCTTCAAGATGAGAATAGTAAAGGTCAACGGAAAGCTTATTAAGAGAGAACAGTACGACAACGAGGTAATCAGAGATGGTGATAATGTCGATGTAATATACCTTATGAGCGGCGGTTAGCGGATCATATACCACTACATTTTTCCTCTCATTTTTAAACAGAGCAGGGCCCTCAGTTGTTATCCCGTGTGAGGGTTTCCCGCCTGCATCATGATAGCTGATATATCGGAGCAAAGATGTATTATAGCAATGGTACAGAGCCAGAGATAAGAGGCACTATTATATATAGTGCTGCTACCCTCAGTAATAGTATCAAATTTAAAAAGTGAGCCATGAAGAGATATCTGGAGGTGCCGTCAGCTTATAACGAGCCACCATTAAATTATACATCGGGTTCGCCCGAGAGAGATGAGCTTCTGCGAACCATTGAGGCCATGCGTAGTCAGGAAGCAGACATACCAATGATTATTGGAGGTAAAGAGGTGAGAACCGGAGAGAGGATAGCCGTTAAGCCACCCCATGACCATTCGCATCTGCTTGGACACTTCCATCTTGGAGACCGGTCGCATGCAGAGAAGGCTATTTCAGCAGCCCTTGAGGCAAAAAAAGGGTGGAGCAGTATGCCATGGAAGCAGAGGGCAGCAATATTCCTCAGAGCCGCAAGCCTCATCTCCGGACCCTACAGGCAGGCAATTAATGCCTCAACAATGCTGGGACAGTCAAAGACCATTCATCAGGCCGAGATAGACGCAGCCTGTGAGTTTGCTGATTTTCTGAGATACAATGTTCAATACATGAATGAGATATACCAGATACAGCCGGAAAACAGCCCACACACATGGAACAGGCTTGAGCAGAGGCCTCTTGAAGGTTTTGTATATGCATTAAGCCCATTCAACTTCACCTCCATAGCGGGTAATCTGGCTGCAGCACCCGCACTGATGGGTAATGTTGTGGTATGGAAGCCCTCAAACACCCAGATATACTCTGCCAATGTCATTATGAAGGTATACCGTGAAGCAGGGCTGCCCGACGGTGTCATAAACACCATATATGTACCGGGTCCCGAGGCTGCAGAAGTGGTTCTTAACAACAGGTATCTTGCGGGAGTGCACTTCACCGGCTCAACAACTGTATTCAATTCCATATTAAAGGTGACCGGCAATAACGCAGGCCTCTACAGAAACTATCCCAGAATAGTGGGAGAGACCGGAGGCAAAGACTTCATTGTGGCACACAGTTCGGCAGATATCAGGCAGGTAGCCACAGCCATGGCCCGGGGTGCCTTTGAATATCAGGGTCAGAAATGTTCGGCTGCATCAAGGGCATATCTGCCCGAAAGCCTATGGCCCGCCATCAGGGATGAGGCACTGAGACAACTATCGGAATTCTCCATGGGAGGTCCTGAAGATCTTTCCAACTTCATTACAGCTGTAATTGACGAGAAAGCCTTCGACAAAATCACCGGTTATATTGAAGAGGCCCGGAAAGAACCCGGTATCAGAATAGTTGCCGGAGGAGGTTACGACAAGAGCAAAGGTTACTTTATCGAACCAACTATAATAGAGAGCTCCGATCCCTGCCACATCACCATGCAGGAGGAGATATTCGGCCCCGTACTAACAGTGTATGTATATAAAGATGTAGAGTTTAACGACATCCTTAAGCTTATTGACAAAACCTCCATTTATGGTCTTACAGGTGCAATATTTGCTTCCGGCAGAGATGTGATAGAGAGAGCAACCGACCTGCTTCGGTACTCTGCCGGCAACTTCTATATCAACGACAAACCTACCGGTGCCGTTGTAGGTCATCAGCCATTTGGCGGATCCAGGGCTTCAGGCACCAACGACAAAGCCGGCTCAGCGCTCAATCTGCTGCGATGGGTAAGTCCCAGAACCATAAAGGAGTGCTTCCTTCCGCCAGACAATTGGAGATACCCCTTTCTTGAGAAGTAGGTAGTCAGTTCTATCCCATACAACTGCTCCGCTTGCCGGGCAGGACTTTGACAGATAGTACTATTGACAGCAGAGAGGTTAATAAAGATTGGTTTACCGTTAATATCTTTACCGACACACCCTTTACAATCTGCATAAAAAGTGGTAGGTTTGCGCTATGTCTCTAAGGGATAGATATATTGAAAGGCTTCCTACATGGCTCAGAAACAGGTATGTCATTACATTTCTGCTTTTTGCCGCCTGGCTACTCTTTTTTGATGCCAACAACCTGATTGACAGAATCAGAGACATTCGCACCTATAATGAAATGGAGCGTGACAGAGAGTACTACACCAATCGCATAGAGCAGGAGAGAAGAATGCTGATGGAGCTCGAAGGCGGTGACGACCACGATCTTGAGAAGTTTGCAAGAGAGCAGTACAGAATGAAGCGGCCCGACGAAGATCTCTTTATTGTTGTTACTCCTGAAGAGAAACGGCGCATAGAGCGGCTAAGGTAGTCAACCCTTCACCGGCTGCTCCTGTCAATATCCCGGTATAGAGCAAGAAGAGAGGCTGCGTCACAGCCCTTCGGAGTAAACCCATTCATCTCAGCTAACCTCAAGGCCGCATAACTGACAGGAACCTTCTTCATCACTGAATCGGACCAGAGGTTAAGGTGTTTTACGATATTAAAGGTGTTAAAGCCATAATAGAACCTCTTGATGAATGCCTCCCTGCTGTTACTGTTATTTGCCACTTCTGATATCTTGCTGTCCCAGCTCTCCTTTGCGGTCGAGGAGGCCAGTAAGCGGGGCAGGAGATGGTGGCAGAGGGGTGAGATATCGCCTCTGTCGGCTGCATCCTCCACCCTTCTGAATAGCTCCCTGAAGGGCTCAAACAGCAGCGGGTGGTATGTTCTGTACTCACCGCCATCAGACTGAAGAGCCCTGGCCATTTCAGGCCCCGTACCAAAAGGCACTCTCGATGACACCCTCGACGAAGGGTATACGGTAGTACTATTGAGGTTAATAAAGCCTCCTCTCAAAGCCATTTTCTGAATAAAGTAAAAATCCTCTCCCGCCTCCCTCCTGTTCATCCCCCCACTTCTGACATACTCCTGCGCCTTTACAGCCATGGCAGAGCCAAGAGTATGGTGGCAATATGGGTATCCGGTATATCTCAGTGCATTAACAAAATACCGCATATGCAGCTCATATTCAGTTATAGCCGCCAAAAGGCGCATATCGCTCTTACAGGTTGGTTTGCGGTGAATAAACATTACAGAGCAGCCGGTGGCACCCTTGTTGTCACCAAGATCCTCTTTGAGAGCCCTGAAATAGCTGGTCTCCACGAAAGAGTCGGCATCAAGCGATGCTATTACCCCATCTCTGTTTCCTATAGCCGCGAATCGTCTTACCGCCTCATCCATACCGACCTTTCTTGCCAGCCCTACACCCCAGCGCTTAATTCCGGGGCTGCCAAGGTCGCATATATGGAGTCTGAAGTGTGTATCGCGGTTACTCCTGCTCCACCGCTCAGCCTTTTCACGGGTCTCAGCTGTACCATTGACCTCAGTTTCTGTTGCGTGCGGGGGATAGTTCACCACGATAATTACCTCTGAGGTAACACCGGGGGGTTCGGAGCGTGCCAGCGAGTCGAGACATAGGCCAATATCGGGTTCATTGAAGGCGGGAATAACAACAATAACCCCGGTATCAGACCGGGGTATATCATCAATAAGTTTCGGGAAGAGTGCTCCTCTGCCAATATATGCAGAAGCAAAATCCATTATCTTCTGTCCGTTGCTCCGGTACGATATCTGTTATTGAGACCTTCAATTACTACATTGGTTATATCGACGGCACCATCTCCGTATAACAGCGGACCTCCAAAGGTTTTGGCAAAGACAAAGCGGTACTCCATATCATCTTTCACAGACTCCAGGTAGGTGGTAATAAAATCGATGATCTGCCGATTCATAACCTGCTCCTCCTCCATCAGTTCGTACTGTAGCCTGTCGCGCAACTCGATAAGTTCCTGTTGTCTGCGCATCAGATTCTGCTCCATCTCCTGAGCCGTTGCCCGTGTTACCAGCTGCCTGCTGACTTTATCCTGAAAATCGCGCGCCTCTCTCTCATACGCCTGACCCTTGGTCTGCAACTCTCTCTCCGCCTGTCTCTGCTTCTGCTCAAGTTCATCTATCTTCTCGGAAAACATGTCGAAGTTAACAATGACACTGTCCAGAAGCACATAGGCCATCTCATTGCCCTGCTGTTGAGAAACAACCCTCTCAACGGCGGGCTTTAAATCGGGAGTCTCTTCCGGTAAGTTGGTGAAATGCAGGAAATAGAGAACTGCAACAGCTGCCAGTAGCACAATATTGATTATTAAGGGTAGTCTCTTCATGGTTGACAGTATAATAGGGTTAATCTCTGTTTACCGCGCAAATATAAGAAAATTACAAGATCATAGAATCTTTACAGCAGATTGGAAAGAGAGGCCGGGAAAGGCCATTCACCCGGTTGAGAGGTTTAAAGCCCGGGAGCAGAGTTAAGCGGTTAGAGCTAGAAATCGGGGCATGGCAATGCTCTTATTCTGGTTCTGCCTAACTGTATGGCCGAGAACCTGTAAACCAGAGATATTTCGTGGGCACCACCGCTCGAGGTAACAAGGTTGGAAATCGTAAAGTCGTAGCTATATCCTATATGCAGGTCGTTTGTTTTAAAGCCCAGCAGAGCTATTATGGCGTCACCCGCCTGTGAGGTTACAAAAGGGATTCCCCTGTACCACATCCCAAACATAAGAGGATTACGGTAGTAGTAGAGGCCCACATCAGACTGATAGAATCCGCCCTGCGTCTGGAAATTACCTGCTATGGTCACAGTCTCGGTATACTGGCGTCTAAGGCGGCTTCTTCCTGTCAACTGGACCCCTCCGAAAACATTAACCTTCACAGGAACCTGAGAGTCGTCACCATAGAACGATTGCCTTGGCCTCAGAAGATGGTCAACCGTAATGCCTGCCCATATATCATCATTGTAGAAGATGGCTGAGGTGGCAAAATCTATATCGGTAACATTCTCAAAAGGCGGAGGAATTAAAGGAGGCGTAACACCACCGGGTGTCAGTGAAGAGCTGAACACCAGCTTGTAAATATTTAAACCCAGGTGGTGCATTTTAAAGTTGACACCCGGCCTCACATGCCACTCCCTTGTAATAGGAATATCGTATGAGTAGAGAATACCGATATTGGTGGTGCTCAGATCTCCTGATCCTGCAACATCATAAGTAGCCAGCACCCCCAGGCCGGAGCGGAAGGCGGGCATATATCTGTCGAACGATATGCTGTAGGTATGGAAGACACCCGGAATGGCAGGCCACTGATTCCTATAGTTAACTGCCAGTCTGGGATAATCAGACGCTCCGGCGAAAGATGGAGCCAGATAGAGCTGGTTGGCATAGAACTGAGAAAAGGTAGGATCCTGGCCAAAACTCTTCAGGCTCAAAAACAGTATAATAATTATATGTACCGCTCTTATTGGCAAGGCTTCCTCACAAGGTTAAACTGTAGCGAAAATAGCTATTTGGTTTTAATTACAACCAAAAGTACCACTATTTTTTACGAAGAGATCCCTGTAAAGTTGCCATTTTTCAACAAAAGGGCGCTATTATTCCACTAAAGTGCGGGAAAAATTGACAAACCGGTTATAGCCTGTCAATATGCAGCAGAGTCACATCGCCCGCTCTCATAAACTCCTCACCATTGGCAAACCGGCCTTTCACCCTCCAGATATAGACTCCGGGGTCACAGAGCTTTCCCTGATAATAACCGTCCCACCCGATCTCAATATCGCGGCTTTCGAAAAGAACCATGCCTGTACGGCTGTAAACAATAAGATGATATTCGGTAACCCCTTCTGCATAAGGATGGAACACCTGGGCTGCCTGAGCTGTAGTGATGGTATATCTGCCACCGGTAGGCCCCTCTCTGTTGGGAATAAAAGCATTTGGAAACTCTATACGATAGTCAGAGGTAAGAGCCTCATAATTGACATATATGGTATCGCTGCAACCGTACTGATTGGTGGCCTTCAGGCTAATACGATAGGTTCCCGGCTCATTGAAGCGATACACCGGCTCTGTCTGTTCAGATCTGTTACCGTCGCCCATATCCCACACAAAAGCAGTACCGCCGGTAGAGTAGTTATACAGAAACACCTCCCTGTCTGAGACGCTCCTGTTGACCGGAACAATATCGAATCGCGCTTCCGGACGGGGATATACCGTAATATCTGCCATAGAGTAGTCAGCTCTTCCGTCACTGTCGCTGGCCACAAGCATGATTCTGTAGCTGCCAGGCTGTTCAAACAGCCATTCAACCGTATCGGTATCGGCTGTGCGTCCGTCACTCGATCTCCACACCACGCCAGAGTGATTTACAGACCTGTTGGTAAGTTTAACCTTCAGCGGAGCGCATCCCTCCAGCACAGAAGCTTTGAAAGAGCTCAGCGCTGAACCCCTGAGCCTCAGGTCGGCATCCTGCGGTACGGCCCCCCTTCTTCCCGAGCGACTAACTATTGCTGTGGCCCCGGCAAGCTCTGTGATAAGAGTGTCTGCAATTCCTGCCAGCTCTCTTTTAGCCACTTCGGCAGTATCAGCGATACTCTCCGCAGCGGTGTGCCCCGCCTCTTCTGCAGCGTCAACCCTGTCGGTTTTCAGCGTTGCATCAGGAGGGTCCTGCAGAGCCTCATCCCTTTCGGATAGAACAGCCGGAATATCACTTACCGCAGCAACAGGAGCAACATCGGTTGGAGTCTCCTCCTCCTCACCGCCCGAAAAGGAGAGAGCTACCGCCAGCAGGGCGGCAGCGGTAACGGCAGCAGCCAGATACCATATATTGAAGCTGAGAGGGTCGAACAGCATAAACTCCTTTATGGCCGTACGCCTCATTACCGATTGTCTGATATGGGGAGAGGGCTCGACAAGATTACCATCAAGCTTTTCTCTGAAAAGCCTCTCAAGGCCATTATGTTCTCCACTCTTATTCAACTCTTCACTCTTTTCTCAGGCACATTCACCATTATCTGTCCGGGAACAGCATACCTACCCCCCTATATCACTGAAGCCGGGAACCCGGGGCCAGGCACTACAGAATATCTCTCTTCTGTCTGTCTCATAGAGTAAACCATCGCATCTACTCACTCCCATCATCTCTCCTCCTTGCCTCCCTGCCTAACTGTTCAAGTCTGTAGCGCAGCAGAGACCTTGCCCTGCTGTACTGCGACTTCGAAGTATTGGTGTCTATATTGAGCATTTCAGCTATCTCCCTGTGCTTGTACCCCTCAACAGCATAAAGGTTGAACACCATCCTGTACCCCGGCGGAAGGTCGTTCAGCACACCGTACAGCTCATCGGCAGAGAAAGTGTAGTCATCAGGCATCTCTGTCTGGCCGGCCGGTAAAACATCATCATCCAGCTCACTGTGATATCGGTGCTTCATGTTTCTGTGATAATGTGTTATAGAGGTATTAACCGCTATCCTTCTCAGCCAGCCCGGGAAAGAGCCCTTACCGGCGTAATCCTTTATGTTAAGGAACACCTTCACGAAAACATCCTGCAGCAGATCTTCAGCCTCACCCATGTCGCTACTGTAGCGAAGACATATACCGAGCAGGAATCGTGAGTACTTATCATAGAGCTGCTGCTGGGCCGCTCTCCTCCTCTTCACACACCCCTCTATTATCTCCTGGTCGCTCAACATTACTCCATGACACTTTGATGACAATGCAGGCGGGTAAATGGTTGCATTGACAGATAACTATATGCAAAATAAACAAAAACCTGCCGTAAATCATCGTTTTAGTGTGACAAAGGTCATTTCAGCAAGAGCCATTGCACCCCAAATTGCATATTGTGTTACCAGACCAAACTCTACATTAAAGAATCCTGAAAATGAGGAAGATAAGCACACACCCCATACTTGAGGTGCCAACCCCCGAAAAGATAGGTTTCAACTATAACGGCAAACCGGTAACCGGAGAGAAGGGCTTTACAATAGCCGCCGCCCTTCATCAGGCGGGCTATCCGGTTCATTCACACAGCCTTAGGGACCGCAAAAGAAGTCTCGAGTGCGGTATAGGCAAGTGTGGTGCCTGCGAGATGCTGGTCGACGGAGTAATACGACGCATCTGTATTACCCGTATCGACGGTGTTAAGGAGGTTGCTGAGATACCGAAAGATTATGAACCCAATGTAATACCTTACGATAACTATCCCCCTTTTAAGATCTACAAGACCTCCGTGGCAATTATCGGCGCCGGACCTGCAGGACTGGCGGCAAGGGAGGTTCTAAACGACCATAGTGTCGATAACCTGGTTATCGACAATAACGACCAGATAGGCGGACAGTTCCTTATGCAAACACACCAGTTCTTCTTCTTCGAAAAAGAGCTCAAATTTGGTGGTATGAGGGGCTTCGATATAGCAAAAACATTGGCGGGCGACTCACATGAGGGTATAATGCTTAACTCCGTTGTGTGGGACATACTCGAGGGTAAAAGACTGGCAATTAAGAACACCCTTACCGAAGAGATATTCTTTGTCGATTGCGATTCGCTAATTGTAGCAACAGGCGCCGTGCCCTTTATGCCGGCATTCGAAAACGACGACCTGCCGGGGGTCTACACAGCAGCCGTGGTGCAGAAAATGATGAACCAGGAGTTCACACTACTGGGAAAAAACATACTTACAGTAGGCGCCGGCAATATAGGCTATCTCACCTCCTACCAGCTTATGCAGGCAGGCGCCAATGTGAAAGCGATTGTCGAAGCCATGCCGCACGAAGGAGGTTTCCCGGTCCAGGCCAACAGGGTAAGAAGACTGGGCATACCGGTTATACTATCACACCTTCTTATTAAAGCCATCCCCAACGACAACAATGATGGCATAAACGGAGCGGTCATAGCCGAAGCCGAAAACTTCAAGCCCATACCGGGTACCGAGAAGGTGATAACAGGTATAGATGCAATAAATATATGTACCGGACTGATTGCCGATGATCAGCTGCTGACAAAAGGCAGGGAGGTTTTCGGAACAAGAGCATACGGCGCAGGCGATGCCATTCGTATAGGTGAAGGAACCAGTGCCGTACTGCGTGGTAAGCAGGCAGCCATCGAAGCGCTCTGCGACCTCGAGGTAAGAACCAACTATAACCAATACCTTGAACTCTCAAAAGAGTATATCGACTCACAGCAACACCCCTTTCAGGTAATCGATGAGCCCTTTATGCCCGACACCGAAAGGATGAACCTCAAACCATTTGTGGTTATCGACTGCCTGCACGGATTCGCCTGTAATCCATGCCAGTTCGCCTGTCCCTTCGGAGCCATAACAAAAAGCTCCTCAAGCACCGTACCTCTTATAGATTTTGAAAAATGCACCGGCTGCATGCAGTGCGTCTATCAGTGTCCGGGCCTGGCAATATTTGGCTATAACATCAAAAAGAGCTGGCTCTTCCTGCCTATTGAGTATGAAGCGGCTGAAGAGGCTGAAGTATTCCTTGTCGATAATAACGGCAAGGTTCTGGGCAACGGAACAATAGAGAAAATACAGGTCAAAAAGAACAAAACCAATATCGCAAGGGTAAAGGCTCACGATATCGAAGGAGAAGAGCTTACCGGCGTGAGGGGATTCATCGTTAAGGAGAACTATCCCGAAAAGGTGCAGTTTGAAAAGTCAGCACCGGTTCCGACGGAGACCTATATATGTCACTGCGACGATGTAAAGCTCGATGAGATACTCGAAACCATCGGCGACAGAAGATTCATATCGGTCGATGAGATCAAGCACACCACCCGCCTCGGTATGGGTCCATGCCGCGGTAAAAGGTGTATACGCAGACTGGGACAGGTGCTGCGCGGACATGGTATTGAGTTGGTGGGCGATGCTACGCCGCGCGGACCGCTATCGAACCAGATAGGCATGGGCGAACTCTATCTGCGCAAAGGGGAGAGCATAATCATACCCCCCGCCAAAGCTGCAAAGGTGAAGGTCGGTGCCATCATCGCCGGCGGAGGCATAGGCGGCAGCGCTCTCTTCAGATATATGGCCGAAGAGGGAATGAAACCGCTGCTGCTGAACCATGGCAGAGGAGCCTCATGGAGGAATATTGCAGGGGGAAGACCCAACTTTAGCATACCCGAGCTATCCGATATAGCCCGCCGGAATCTTGATATATTCCGCGAACTGCAACAGATAAAGAATATCGACTTCCTGCCTATCAACTATGTCACCTTCGCACACGATGACGATATGTACAGGGCACTGGAAGCCTCAATGAGCTGGTCTGATGCCGAGATGATAGAACCGGCAGACTACGCCAGACTTATCGCCCCCGGTATAAACAGCAACCTGGCCGATACCTACAGCGCTGCCCTTATAACGCGCGACTGCTGGCAGGCTACACCGGGAAGGGTTATTGACCTTGTCAGACAGCTGGGAATAGAACATGGAGGTAAGGTTGAGGAGGATTGTGAACTGATCTCTGTAAGGAGAGAGGGCAACAGCTACTTCAGCCTGGTGAAAAACCACCGTAAAGAGTATATAGAGTACGAATCACCCCTCTTCATCAACGCCCTCGGTCCCGACGGAGAGAAATACAGCAATATGCTCGGACTCGAAACCGGTATATACCCGGTACGCCACCAGGCATTTATTACCCGCCGACTGCCATTTATGGGTGCCGGTAATACACCCCTGCCCATGATGATAGACCGCAGGCGGTATAAGGGCTTTACGGCGGTGTACGGACAGCAGCTGGGGGAGACAGGACAGATAATAGGATGTGCATCACCGGCCGTTGATCCGGCAGAGACATGGCGCGACCTTAAACTCAACACACAGGAGTTTATGAATATAGTCTCCGAAGTGTTTGTCAACTGGCTGCCTGAACTCTCATCGGTCGGATTCCAGGCCTTCTGGTCGGGATACTATGTAGAGCCCAGAATGTATATCGATACAGAGGCGGGACTCTTTACCGGACTCCGCGGACAGGGCTTTATGCTCGGCATGTACCTGGCAAAACTCTATGTCGATAAACTAACAGGGAAACCGGTACCGGAATACTTCGGGCGACTGGGAATGAGCGGCGACGGACTCCCGGAGAAGGCGTTTAAGTAAAGTGCTCGCTTACGCTCGCACGCATGGGGCATGGGGCATGGGGTATGGGGCGGCTAGCGGAGCCAGTCCGCACCCACGAGTCCCAGGTGTCCCACTCTACCTATCTTAGGCTGGTTTACTGCCTGCTTAAGAGCTTTAGTAGTCACCTCAGGGGCGTCTCTGCAACGCATTGCAGATAAGGGTGAATTCATCAGCATTCCTAAATGAGTTACGGGAGCGAATAAAACGTCAACTGCACCAGGACGCAAATTAAAAACAATGCCAGAAAACCGTCTCTGTTAGAAAAAATATATACCTTTGTTTCGTATTTTTACGAAATACTAAATGCAGATGAAGACCGAAGTAATAAAAGCGTACAGTAAGGATACCGAGAAGAGAGCACGATATGCCCGCGCACTCGCGCACCCGGCAAGAATTGCAATAATGGAGTTCCTGCTTGAAAACACCGATAAATGCTGCTATAGCGGTGATATGGCTGAAATAGTGCCAATAGCCCGGTCAACACTATCAGCTCACCTCAAAGAGCTGAAGAAGGCAGGACTTATACAGGGAGAGATAAATCCACCATTCATCAAATACTGTGTAAACAGAGAGAACTGGCAAGAGGCAGCCAGATGCTTCAGAGAGTTATTTAACAGCTAATTCATAATTCATCAAAAACCGAAAGTCATGAACATAGAAATTCTGGGACCCGGTTGTCCCAAATGCAGAGACCTTGAACGTCTAACCAGAGAAGTTGTGGAGAAGAATGGCATTAATGCATCTGTCACCAAAGTCGACGACATAATGGAGATTATGCAGTATAATGTTATGTCACCACCAGCCCTGGTTATTGACGAAAAAGTGGTCGTAAAGGGCAGAGTGCCCTCGGCCGATGAGATACTTAAATACCTAACCAAATAAAACTGAAAACAAAATGAAAAAATCTGCAATTACCATGCTGTCAGCAGCTTTAATCCTCACGCTAACCGCCTGCGGTTCATCCGGAAACGAAAAGAGTGCTGATAACTCCGGGAACGAACCGGTAATCCTTACAGCCGACGCCGATAAGGTGGAGGTACTCTACTTTCACCTTACCCGCCGCTGCGCCACCTGCAACGCTATAGAAGATGTTGCCAAAAAAACTATCGACACGCAGTTTGCCGAAATGGTGACAGCAGAAAAAGTGGTGATGAAGTCGATCAACTACGAAACAGACGACGGTAGATACATTGCTCAGCAGCATGGTATAACGGGACAAGGACTACTACTTGTTGCGGGTTCTGCAAAAGTCGACCTTACAGCTACGGGATTCATGAATGCCATGAGCAATCCGAAAAAACTGGAAGAGGAGATAACAAATAACATTAACGAACTGCTTAAAACAGTCAAATAGGAATGGAGTTTCTCAATTCTCTTATTGAAAACGGCGATTACGCAATATTGACTGCCTTTGTGCTGGGACTGATGACTGCCATCAGTCCCTGTCCACTGGCCACCAATATCTCGGCTATAGGATTTATAAGCAGGGATATCGCTGATCGCAGAAGGGTCTTTATCAGCGGTATTATATACACCCTTGGAAGAGGATTCTCATATACGGCCCTGGGGGCACTGCTCTTCTTCGGAATGAGCAAAGTGCAGGTTACCGATATATTTCAGGGCTGGGGCGAAAAACTGCTCGGTCCGGTAATGATACTAATGGGTCTCTTTATGCTCGACCTTATACGAATCAAACTACCAGGAGGAAAAGGATTCTCAGAAAGGTTCGGGGAACGAAGCAAAAAAAACTATTTCGGTACATTTATGCTTGGAGTTGTCTTCGCCCTTGCATTCTGTCCATACAGCGGATTCCTCTACTTCGGAATGCTGATACCGCTCTCCATTTCGAGCGTTGGCGGACTCTTTCTGCCTCTCGTGTTTGCAATTGCAACCGGTCTGCCGGTAATAATATTCGCCTGGCTGCTGGCCTACGCCGTCGGTAACGTCGGAAAACTATATAACGGACTACGAACCTTTGAAAAATGGTTCCGCAGGGTAGTCGCCATCCTCTTTATCGGGGTGGGTATTTACTTCGTAATAATATTCTTCTTCTGAAGAAAATCATTTTTCAGATCAAGCATCCGAAACCGCTTATAAAATACTAAACACCAAACTCCTCAACTATAAACTCATTCTGATATGAACTTCACCCGAGAGATTAAAATACTGGGCTGGATGATTGCCATATTCCTGGCCATATTCTTTCTGCCGCTAGAGAGCGCACGCTTCACAACTGCAATTGAGGCAACACTCGATCTGGCACGATGGTATGCACGCGAACATGTGATACTCTGCCTCCTCCCCGCATTCCTTATAGCAGGGGTTATTTCCGTATTCGTGAGTCAGGCCTCAGTACTCAAATATTTCGGTGCCAAAGCCAAACGATGGGTAGCATACTCGGTAGCCTCCGTCTCCGGAACCATCCTGGCCGTCTGCTCATGTACCATTCTGCCTCTATTCTCAAGTATCCACAAAAGAGGCGCAGGACTCGGTCCCGCAGTCGCCTTCCTCTACTCCGGTCCGGCTATAAATATACTCGCCATCATACTCACTGCCAGAATATTGGGATTCGAACTGGGTGTTGCACGGTTTATCGGAGCTGTGGTCTTTGCTATTGTAATAGGACTGCTTATGGCATTCTTCTACCGCAAAGAGGAGAAAACAAGAGCGGAAGAGCAGATGAATTTCCCTGATGTACCGGAAAAACGTCCCCTGTGGCAGACATCCTTCCACTTCTTTATACTGGTACTCATACTGGTTTTTGCCAACTGGGGCAAACCGGGCGAAGGGGTCACAAGCGGAGCATGGTACTTCATATGGGCCAATAAATGGTATATAACCGCCCTGCTGTCGGTTGGACTGATATACTCGCTCATTGCTATACTCAAAATCAATCCCTGGCATGTGGCCGGCGCTACCGCTCTTACAGCCGTTGCAGCCGTCACAACCGCCAATCCGCTCATAACCGTCACCATCGCCATAGCCGCTGTGAGTGCCATAGCACTGCTCGACAAAAAAGAGGATAGCGATAATCGCGACTGGATACATTCCAGCTGGAACTTCACCAAACAGATAGTACCACTGCTAGCAATAGGAGTCGTCATAGCAGGTTTCCTGCTGGGTTCAACGCACGACTCAACATCTATTCCGGGTATTATACCCGATAACTGGATAAGTTCCCTGGTAGGAGGCAACTCACTATTCTCAAACTTCTTCGCCTCTATCGTAGGAGCCTTTATGTATTTTGCCACACTGACAGAGGTGCCGATAATACAGGGACTCCTGGCATCGGGCATGGGCAAAGGTCCCGCCCTGGCACTCCTGCTCGCCGGTCCCTCGCTCTCTCTGCCAAACATGCTGGTCATCAGAAGCGTACTCGGTACACGCAAAACAGCGGTCTTCCTGGTGCTGGTGGTGATACTATCTACAATTGCAGGACTGGTCTATGGTGCCATTGCGACAACCTGAGAAAAGTAATCCTATTACCCCGCTTTTATCATAATCCGGAGAACCAATTTACACTACTTTTGTTCCCCTGATAAAAACGGATTTCATATGTTCAATAAACTGATTGCAGCTATACTGCCCTGGTTCCCCAAGAGATTCGTATGGATATTCTCAAAGCCATATATAGCCGGGGAGACAAAGGAAGATGCCATTAAGGTATCAAAAGAGCTGAATGCACAAGGCATGAGGGTCACACTCGATGTATTGGGTGAGTTTATTAAAGACCTCAGTGAAGCGGAGGCCAATAAAAAAGAGTACCTCGACCTTATAGAGTACTCGGTCAAAGAGAAGATCAACGGCAACTTCTCCCTGAAGCCGACAAGCTTTGGGCTGCTGATAGATAAGGAGGTTTGCTACAACCATATCAGGGAGATAGTCGAACTGGCAGCATCTCACGACAACTTCGTCCGTATCGATATGGAGGACTCCCCCTGCACTGACCTGGAGATAGAGCTTTTCCGTAAACTGAAGGCGGAGTTTCCGTCGAGCGTGGGACTGGTACTACAGGCTTATCTTAAACGCAATCACGAAGATATAAAGGGGATGCTAGACCTTAACAGAGATGAGATTCCTCTCAGCTTCCGCCTCTGCAAGGGCATCTATGTTGAACCGGACGAGATAGCATACAAGAAGTATGAAGAGATAAACCAGCACTTTCTGGAAGATTTAGAACTGATATTCAAAAACAGAGTTCATGTAGGAATTGCAACTCACGACAAACCTCTTATAGATGGTGCCTACAAGCTGATTGAGAAGTATGATGTTCCAAAAGATATGTATGAATTCCAGATGCTCTATGGTGTAACTCCCCGTTTACGAAAGAGCATACTGGATAAAGGTCACCATATGAGGGTATATGTTCCATTCGGCAAGGAGTGGTTCGGTTACTCAACACGCCGCCTCAAGGAGAATCCAAAAATGGCCAGTCATATTATAAAGGCGGTATTTTACAAGGGGTGACGCTCACTGCTGACGCAGCTCGCAGCATAGGGCATAGGGCATAGGGCATGGGGCTCGCTGCAAAAAAATAGTGGTATTAAATATAAGAAAACCGGGAGTATCTCCCGGTTTTCTTATTAAAGATTAAGTAACACCTCTTCGAGCGAACGCTTGGGGACATGGTGCGTACCATCGGGCTCACGCCAGTACTTAATATCATCGTTAAGCACCTTATCGAACACTATCCTCTCCACAGGGCGACCCAGGGCAAGTACCAGGACTATCTCATACTGACTGTCGATTTCAAGCTCCCTGCGAAGCATCTCTCTCTTTATTGAGCCTATCATACAGCCCCCATAACCCATCTCTGTAGCTCCCAGCATAATAGTCTGCGCTGCAATTCCATGATCGGCTCCGAAAATATCCTTTATGCCGCTATCGAGCAACATAATTATGTACCCGGTGGGATGCTCTCCGGGAGATGGCCCGGGCCACTCTTTAAGATAGCCCGCCCATGCTGTAGCCGGAAATATTCTCTCACAATCGGCAGGTGAATCATAAACCAGGTATTTGAGCGGCTGGCGATTGGTGGCCGAGGGGCCAATACGAGCCAGATCGACCAGCTTAACCAGTCTCTCACGCCCTATCCTGTCTGACTCATCAAAACGGCGATAGCTGCGGTTCCGCAGAACCAGTTCAGAAAAATCCATATCGTGTAACTGCCTGCTATTTGTAACGCGACTCGATAACTTCCCAGTTGAGAATCTCCCAGAACCTCTTTATGTAATCCGGTCTTACATTACGGTAGTCGATATAGTAGGCGTGCTCCCACACATCACAGGTGAGCAGGGGTGTTAATCCCGACCTCATGGGATTGCCGGCGTTGGACTCCTGAGTAATCACCAGACTTCCATCATCTTTCATGCTTAACCAGGCCCAGCCCGAACCAAAAAGCGTAGTGGCGGCCTTGGTGAACTCTTCCTTGAAAGCGTCGAAAGAACCAAATGAACTCTTTATGGCATCGGCCAGCGCACCCTGCGGCTCACGCCGACCTGAGGGCGAAAAGGTCTCAAAGTAGAAGGTGTGATTCCATATCTGGGCAGCATTATTGAATATACCCCCGTCAGATTTCATAACAATCTCCTCAAGTGAAGAGTCTGCAAACGGTGTATCGGGAATAAGGTCATTCAGCTTATTTACATAAGTTTGGTGGTGCTTTCCGTAATGGAATTCAAGCGTCTCTCTGCTGATAACCGGCGCCAGAGCATCAAGCTCATATGGCAATTTTGGTAATTCATGTTTCATATCTCTCTCTTATTTGGTGTTCTCTCACAAATTTAGTTCATATATTGATCAAATGCAAGGGTGCTTGCTTCGCGGGCTGACGCCCGATGGCTCACGTTGCTCGCCATGGTGCTCGCAGCGGAGAGCGGAGAGCGGAGAGCGGAGAGAAGTGCTCACTTCGTTCGCACTAAAAAAATAGCTTTGAGGTATTTCGAAAAAAAAGGAAGCGTACCCCCAGCACGGGTTGTGTTGTGATCATGAATAATGTGCCGCATCTCTTATTACGGGTTGTGTCGCGAGCATGTAAGACAGACCTGTCTCATTAGCAGTCCTGTGTAATTAGCGAATCGATTATATTTGGCCTTAAGCGGGTTCGGGGAAAAATGCGCGCTTGCTCCCATTACGGGTTGTGTTGCGAGCATGTAAGACAGACCTGTCTCATTAGCAGTCCTGTGTAATTAGCGAATCGATTAAAAGGCCGGCGTAGGCGAAGTCCGGGAAAAAGAGATGGCGATGAGTAAAGCAAATTACGACACTTACCCATTAGACAGATGAGAGCGTTGATGTTTGAAGTTCTGCGCAGCAGAACAAGTTCAACGCGGTTGCTTTATGAAGAGCCATATCCCCGGACGGAGGCTAGCCGGGGGCTTTGTTGCTCCCTTTAGGTCGCGAGCTCACCCCGTCGCTGCGCTCCGGACCTCGGTTGTAACTTTTTTGGCCCGTCA
>SLNP01000011.1 GCA_007132995.1 Bacteroidales bacterium
ACCAGCCCTGTAACATATTCAGTGAAGCCTGCCATGTTCTCATAGTCAATAAATTCAGGCTTATCCCAGGGGCGATGCAGGTGATCTTCACCGGTATGGAGACAGAGTGTTGTTGATGGGACTCCTGCCCGACGGTCGCCAACCGACCTGATTGTAGCAAAAGAGATGTTGTCAGATGAGCGGAACAACCTCTCAGCCATCGGGTATGAGTTATCCATAACCCAGTCACTGCCTTTAGTACTGTTATAATTGTATATAACTGAGTCGATATTGGTCATTGAAGCGCCGGTCATATAGAAGCGGTTTGCTCCTATCAGGGTTGCATGCCCTGTCATCTCAAGGTTGAGGTTGAGATAGGCCTTTGCAAGATCAATAGGCGGATCAGAAACATAGTTGCGCGACCCTCTCATACCTATCTCTTCGCCACTGACAGCAACAAACACAATAGAACGACCTGTCGCTATACCGTTTCTGACCAATGCCCTGGCAACCCCCATCATAGAGGCTGTGCCGGAGGCGTTATCATTGGCGCCGTTGTATATGGAGTCTCCGTCAACGGGCCTGCCTATGCCTATGTGGTCAAAGTGTGCGGTAATAATTATATACTCATCTTTTAAACGGGGATCGCCTCCGGGGAGTATGGCCGATACATTTCTCTCTACAATAGTGTCGCCCCTGCGGACAATGTTGTATTCCCTGATAAACTGATCTCCGAATCCGGGCTCAAGGCCTTCATTGATAAATATATCTGCTATATAGTTGGCAGCAAGCTCCATTTCCGGTGAGCCGTTAGCCCTCCCTTTCATCTCATCGGAGGCCAGAAACCATACCCACTCCGTAAGATCAGACAGGAGTTCCTCTCCCCTGTATCTCTCTGCTCCCCCGGGCGTGCAATACTGCATTGTAATGGAGAGTAATAGCGCAACTACTGTCAACCTTGCTGTAATCATATCTCGCTTTATTTTGAGTTAATATTCAATGTTGCAGAGATAAATCTGCACTCCAAAAGTAGTTATTATCTCTCTTATATCAGAGACAGCAGGCGGTAAAGAGCCAATGCTTAACAGCATCTTTTTAGAGAACCTCTCAGCAATCACGATAAAACAATTATTGCTATTTTTGGCTTCGTATTAATCATACCATTCAGGATTTGAAAGAGATAAGAAGTATAGTTGAAGGCATCTTCAGTGCTGAAGCAAAGTCAGTTGCCTCCATTCCGGTAACCGACAGCTATGAGAGTGCCGCTGAGATTATGTTCGAAAGGGTACACAGGCTTAATGGAAAGGTGGTTACAAGCGGCATGGGGAAGGCAGGCCAGATAGCCAACAACATGGCCACAACATTTAGTTCTACCGGAACACCCGCCATATTCCTCCACCCTAGTGAGGCGCAGCATGGTGATCTCGGCATAATACAGTCGAACGATGTTATTCTGGCAATTTCCAACTCAGGCAAGACAAGAGAGATAACAGAACTTCTTGATCTCAAAGAGCGGCTTTTTAACGGAATACCTGTAATCGTGATCACCTCCGACACATCATCGCCCCTTGCACTTAAGGCCGATTGTGTCATAGCAACAGGAGCACCACCGGAGGTTTGTCCGCTGGGGCTGACACCTACAACCTCTACAACAGTAATGACCGTAATTGGCGATGCACTAACAGTTATAATGATGAAAATGAGAGGCTTTACCAAAGAGGAGTATTCGAAACGACACCACGGCGGATATCTGGGCAAAAAATCGCGTCAGAAGTAATAGCTGTCCGGTAGCATACAACTATAGGCCATTTACTTACAAACGGTAACCTGACAATATTATGCTTCAAACAGTAGATTGGGTAATAGTATCACTCTTCTTCCTTATTGTTATATCTATAGGGTGGGTTGCATCACTCCGTGCGGGAAAAGACACTACGCAGTTCTTCCTTGGAGGGAGGGGCATGCCCTGGTGGCTTCTGGGAATCTCTATGGTTGCCTGCACCTTCTCTGCAGACACCCCAAATCTGGTAACAGGTATGGTAAGGGAGAGCGGGGTGGCCCGCAACTGGGCATGGTGGGCCTTTCTTATTACCGGAATGGTTACGGTCTTTATATATGCCAGATTGTGGCGGCGGTCAAACATAATGACAGATCTTGAGTATTATGAACTACGCTACTCAGGCAGGGCGGCCTCTTTTCTGAGGGGTTTCAGAGCCATATACCTGGGTATATTCTTTAATACACTAATAATGGGCACTGTCACTCTTGCAGCCATTAAAATCGGCGGAGTGATGCTGGGAATAGAGCCATGGGTAGCCGTTGTCGGAGGCTCGCTGGTAGTAGTTATATATGCCTCTCTGGGAGGCCTGAGGGGTGTTATATGGGCCGATTTCTTCCAGTACTCGATCGCCATGTTCGGTGCCGTTCTTGCCGCAGTGGTGGCAGTAAGGCAACCCGAAGTCGGAGGCATGAGCGGGCTGCTCGGTAGTGAAGCCATTGCCGACAGGATGGCTATGTTTCCGGATATGACCCAGCCATCGGTATGGATACCTCTGCTGCTGATACCTATTGCCGTTCAATGGTGGTCTGTATGGTATCCCGGAGCAGAGCCCGGTGGCGGCGGCTATATTGCCCAGCGCATGCTTTCAGCCAAAGATGAGAAGAACGCCATAGGGGCTACCCTTCTCTTTAACTTCGCACACTACGCGTTACGCCCCTGGCCCTGGATAATAGTTGCGCTGGCTTCACTGGTAATATACCCTGATCTTGACTCCATTCGTGACGCATTTCCCTCTATATCCGAAACATATCTTAAAGATGATATCGCCTATCCCGTTATGTTGTCGAAACTCAACCCGGGGTGGATGGGCTTGGTTACCGCATCGCTTATAGCAGCCTATATGTCGACTATCGGCACCCATCTCAACTGGGGCTCTTCATATATTGTAAATGACTTTTACAAAAGGTTTGTAAGGCCCGGTGCCCCTGAAAAAGAGCTTGTCACAGCAGGGCGAGTCACAACGGTCGTTCTTATGGTAATTGCCGGTCTTCTCTCTCTCTTCTTCCTCACAGATGCCACACAGGCCTTCAATGTGCTTCTGCTATCGGGAGCCGGAACCGGTGCCATATACCTTTTAAGGTGGTTCTGGTGGCGCATCAATGCCTTTACTGAAATAGCAGCAATGGTGGTTGCTACAATAACTGCTGTTGTGTTGGTATTCTTCATTGATGACTCCCGAATCGGAAACGAAATTTTCGATCCCTTCACCTCAAAGCTTCTGATAGCTGTGTCGGTCACTACCCTCACATGGATTATTACCACCCTGGTCACGGCCCCTGAAGATAAGGCTACTCTTATCAGGTTCTATAAGCTGACAAGGCCTGGCGGGCCTGGATGGAAAAAGATCAGAGATCTGGCTGTCAGCGAGAGTCCCGGAGAGATCACGCCTGAAGAGCGCTGGAATATGCCATTGCAGCTCCTCTGTGTATTCATTGGCACAATTGTAATATACAGCGCACTCTTCTCAATAGGGAGCCTCATATACAAAGAGTACCTGAATGCCCTTCTTCTTGCAATAACGGCAGCCGGAGGAACACTCTTTCTCTTCAGGGCTTTCAACAAAATCTCCTCATAGAGGCCGATACAGCACCCCTCCCCTGCCCCGCATGGGACATCTCTCTCTTTCAGACATTATAGCTCCGTAGAGCTGTTTGACCAGGAACTATATATAATTGTGTTCATGATTTGAGTCGGTAATGAGGTATTATTTATTTCTCACCACCCTTAAGAGAACGCCCCCCGACACAATGCATCAGGTATACCTCTTGCATGCCTGCAGCGACGAACTACGCCCGGAAATATTTTTTAAAAAAATACTTTGAGAGGTACTGCTTTCTTTTGATTTTTTATATATTTACCATCATATTTTAGAATACAGCTATCAATGACATCATTTGTCCCATTTAGAACAGAAGACCCCTACCCTAAAAAGAGATGCACTTATGACAAAGAGAACTATCACCCTTCTCTGCCTTATCGCCCCCATGATTTTAGCGTCGAGGTGTGCCACTGAGCAGACAGAGAGTTTCGAAGAGATGGCAAGGAGAACCTATGTACCCCAGCGTGTACTTGTCAGCACCATTGAGGTCCAGCCGGAGGTGTTCTACCACGAAATAATGAGCAACGGAAAAATTCATGCCTCAGAAAAGGTAGAAATACCTATTAGAGTACAGGGAGTATGGTCTGAGGTCAATGTTGCCAACGGTCAGTGGGTTAACGAAGGGGATCTTCTTGCCCGTATAGAGGACTACTCCTACAGACTTAACCTCTCCAGAGCAAGGATAAGACTAAACCACAGGGAGCTTGAGCTGGCAACAGAGCTGAGTGTCTCCTCTTCATCATCGACAGATGAAGAGCGTATCAAAAACAGAAGGGTCAGCCTTGGTATTACCGAGGCCGAACTGGCACTCGAAGAGGCTGAATACAACTTCAACAACACAAAGATAGTGGCCCCCA
>SLNP01000003.1 GCA_007132995.1 Bacteroidales bacterium
ACTCGGTAAAGCCTATGGTAACATCATCAAAATCACTGCAAGATCCGTTTGTTTCTGTCCAGCGGAAAGTGTATTGACCGTAGGCATCGACGGTGACTGTTGCGTTGGGGGTTGTATTATCGGGGTTCCAGGAGACAACAGTGCCGTCACCGGACTCCATTGTCCACTCACCATTACCGATTGAGGGTGTGGCTGAGAGAGTATATGAGAGTGATCCGCAGGTGGCATCGTCTTCGCCGGCATCAGCGACGGACTGGGTAACAGGCCCGGTTCCCATTGTAACATAATCACCGGAAGTGACTGTAACACCCTGTGCGGCATATGTTGTTCCATCAACATGAACAAGCTCGTAGATGGTAGTTCCGGAGGTAAAGTCGTTGTCCTGGCTGACGATAAGATATCTTTTTATACAGCTCCATGGTAACGGATCAGAGGGTAAGTCATCATAGTCAACCGTTACAGTTACTGAACCCGGATCACCCTGCCGGTCGAATCGCCAGTTCCTTCCGCTTATATATATTGAATCGGCCGGCGATCCGGTAGTGGTCCAGTCCAGTGATCCGCTCTGATGTGCAAAGAGGAGGTAGTTCCCATTGGTAAGGGCTGTGGCATCGGAAACCTGCAGTATACCGGCCGACATGGCTGAAGGATTGATATTTGAGGCATTGTCGCGTCCAATACCTGCAAGGTCGTATTTGTGTGTTGAGCGATAATCGTAGTAGTCGTGCCCGGAGGCTGAAATATCGAGATCGTACTTAACAGCAAGGTAGTTTTCGACAATCTTCCGCTCTGCGCTGTTGAGCTCCCGGTTAAAAAGTATCACCTCAGAGGTGATACCTTCCATATAGTTGGGAGTAGATATGGGCCTTCTTCCAATGTCTATATTACCCGGTATACTCAATGTGCCGTGGCCACCAGCAGGTATCACAGACTGAGCCGTACCATCGAAGAAGAGATCGTGGGTACCACCGGCCGTGTGAATGGCATTGATGAGCCTTGTCTCGCCCTGAAATAAAGCGTTTTGAGGAGCATCATAAAAAGCGCCACCCCCTATCAAACAGTAGTATGTGTTAAATGCAGGTGTATGGTCTCTGCTGACAGATACATTCGCTCTTGTATTACCTAACCCAATATTTAACAGGTAAGAGTACCCATCAGCATTATCAAACCTCGCTACAGTAAGTATCGTAAACGGAGAATTCAGTGCCCCCCCCAGATCTCCACTTAGCCATTGCTCATCAGCAGCCGTAAAACTCACCACCGGAAATCCATTCAGGACATTGGTATTATATCTTGGTCGGTTCGTATTGGTTGGCTGAGTGAGATGATTTGCGTTACCCGATACATCGAACCAGTTCTGAATTCTGTCATTATTACTGAGGCCTGTTATCGCATCGGCTCTCAGCCATAAAATATTATCGCTGCTGTTCCCTACCCCACCCGGACCGGTCTGAGGGAACAGGGTAAGGTGAAAAGCCAGCATCAAGAGCAGCAAAAAAAGAGACTTGCTGCCGGAGGTAGAGGCTACATATTTATAAGACTGCAACTTCAAGGTCAGGCTCCAACCAGGTTAAACAACAATCACACAAATACCACACGGCTAACAATCAACTATTAACCGATACGATAAAAAACCGGCAAAGTTGCAATTACATAAAAAAAAGAGCTGCAATTGCAAAAGCCATCCGGTTCAACAAGCTATAGCCAAATGTCAGCAAATAAACCTCTAACCGCCATCCGGCGCCTTGCAGAACCAAAACTTAAAGATAATGAGATTTTGCTAACCTGCTAAACCTATTTTGACGAACACCCTCTTTATGTTTACAGAAAACACCGTGACTGACATCAACAAGCACGGGTAACCATCGGGGAGGTCAGATAATGAGCATGGCATCACCGTAGGTCCCAAAGCGGTACTTCTCCTTTACCGCCTCATTATAGGCCTCCAGGCAGAGATGATATCCGGTAAAGGCGGCAACCATCATCAGGAGCTTTGTGTGGGGAAGGTGCAGATTGCTCACCATCATATCGGGTACCCTGAATTCATATGGGGGGAAAATGAATTTATTTGTCCATCCGTCATATGGCTTCAGCTGCCCGCTGGTTGAGACAGAGCTCTCGAGGGTCCTGACAACCGTTGTACCCACGGCGCAGACATTATTCTTCCTATCATGGGCGCTGTTAATAAGATGTGCAGCCTCTTCGGAAATAATGATACGCTCAGAATCGACCTTGTGCTTGGTAAGATCTTCAACATCTACACTACGGAAATTGCCCAGCCCGACATGAAGGGTTATCTCTGCCCGCTCAACGCCGGCAATCTCCAGCCTCTTCAAGAGTTCACGGCTGAAGTGGAGTCCGGCGGTGGGTGCAGCCACCGCCCCCTCATGCTTTGCAAATATTGTCTGATACCGCTCATCATCTTCAGGTTCAACCTTCCTGTTGATAAATTTAGGCAGAGGGGTCTCTCCATGCCTGTAGAGGGACTCCTTGAACTCCTCATAACTTCCATCAAAGAGGAAGCGGAGCGTGCGACCTCTTGAGGTGGTATTATCTATAACCTCTGCCACAAGCGACTCCCCTTCTCCGAAGTAGAGTTTGTTCCCAATTCTTATCTTCCTTGCGGGGTCAACCAGAACATCCCAGAGCCTCTGCTCCCTGTTAAGTTCCCTGAGAAGGAATACCTCTATTTCGGCGCCTGTCTTCTCTTTATTGCCACGAAGGCGGGCAGGGAAGACCTTTGTGTTGTTAAAGACCACTACATCACGATCACTGAAATAGGATACAACATCCTTAAAGACCTTATGCTCAATTTTGCCAGCTTTACGGTCAACAACCATCAGGCGCGATTCATCTCTGTTCTTTGCCGGATAGAGGGCTATCAGGTCCTGGGGTAAATGATACTTAAACTTCGATAACTTCATTAGCTTCTATAATTTTTTATTTTGCAAAAACGGTATTGACACCCTCCTGCACCGACATAAGCTCAGTAGAGGAAGGTGGCATCGGATATACCGACTGCTGCCAAAGGAAAGAGTGCCAGTCAATAACAATCTGACAAGCTGCCCTGCGTAAAAGGGAGAGAAATGCACCTTCTATCCGATACAATACGGTAAATATTTCTGAAAACTTAAACTCAACAGGTACTTTATACGAAACCATCCCCATTTTGTTGCAATAAATCGACGAATTTTTCGAAATAATCGGGTGTCACTGCCTCATCAAGCTTATAATCACCAATTTTAGTTCTAATTAGTCCGACAAGGTGCGCACCACTATCCAGGGCACGCCCAATATCTCTGGCCAGCGACCGTATATATGTACCCTTGCTGCAAAGCACTCTTATCTTAAGCAACCGGTCGGTAAAGTCGACCATCTCAATCTGAGATATATTGACCGTAACAGGGCGGGGCTCCCGGGCTTCACCGCTGCGTGCAAGTTCATAAGCCCTTACCCCGTCTATATATTTTGCTGAGTATGCCGGAGGAACCTGGGTCTGCTCTCCTATGAAAAGAGGTAGTATTCCGGCTATCTTCTCTTCTGAAATATGATCTGTGGGATAGCTCTTATCTATTTCCGTTTCAAGATCATAAGAGGGAGTGGTCTCTCCTACTTTTATGGTTGCCACATACTCTTTATCAAGGGAAGTAAACCCGGAAATACTCTTTGTAGCCCTGCCGGTACAGAGAATCATAAGGCCGGTGGCCAGCGGATCGAGGGTCCCGGCATGGCCCACCTTTATCCTCCTCTCGCCTGTCGCTCTCCTGATTATCCTTCTTACCTTGTTGACAAGGTCAAAAGAGGTCCAGTTCAGAGGTTTATCAAAAAGAAGAGTGGAACCACTCCGTAATTTCTCTATTGTAACACCCCTCAAATTCAAATTGATCTCATCACTATCCACCTCAGGTCAACTTTAATTCCGGTGCAATAATAGTACAATTATATATATGTTGATGAAAAATGTTTGGCGCATAGCCACATCTGCGGGTATAAGAGCACCGCTACTCCCGCCGGCACAAAACTCCCTGCAGCTAAAGGAGGTCAGAGAAGCGATCGTAAAAAGTTATAGCCCGGTATAAAGAAAAGAGTAACATCCTATACTATAGATAGTTTTACAAGAAGAGGATAGCAACCAACCCAACCACCATACAGTAGATCGAGAACCATACAAGTTTGCTTTTTCTGACAAGGGCTATCATGCCCCTGCAGGCAAAATATCCGGCTATAAAGGCAGCAATAAACCCGATAACAAGGGGCCGCACCTCTGTAACCATAAACTCGGCCTCCCCTCCGGCAAACTTCAGAATGTTTGCCCCTATCACAGGTACAAGAACCATCAGGAACGAGAATGCGGCAATCTTATCTCTGCTCACCCCCAGCATCATTCCGGTCGCTATGGTTGCTCCCGA
>SLNP01000018.1 GCA_007132995.1 Bacteroidales bacterium
ACTCCCCGAAACCGCTTTAGCCTTGACTTTTTTTGCTCCCATCCGGTCGCGAGCTCGCCCGGCTTCGCCGACCTCGGTTGGTCACCTTTTTTTGGTCCAAGCAAAAAAAGGTGAGAGAGAATTGTTGGTCAAGCAAAAAAGGTGGAAACCCACTTTTTGCCCCGTCAAAAAAGTTAAAAGAGAGGTATCTGGTCACTCAGAAAAGAGCCCTCTGCTTAATGCAAAAAAAGCGGGGCGTAATCAAATAATGATACGCCCCGCATATATGTTATGGATGCCCTGTTATAAGGGCCTCAACCCCTCTCTCTTTAGGCCTCTGTACCCTCTGTAACAGGAATATCAGCCGAACCAGACTCAGTAGAATCAACAATGGTGGCAACCGCAGCGTCGCCTGTAACATTGGCTACAGTTCTTATCATATCAAGCGGCCTCTCAATACCAAGTATAAGGGCCAGCCCCTCTGGCGGGATACCTACAGAGCCAAGCACTATAACCAGCATAATTACAGCTCCTCCCGGAACTCCGGGCGAACCTATCGAGGCCAGGGTTGCGGTAAGAACTATAGTAAGCTGCTGCGTAATGGTGAGGTCCATACCAAAAACCTGGGCTATGAAGACGGCAGATACAGCCTGATAGAAAGATGAACCATTCATGTTAATGGTAACACCCACAGGTAGAACAAAATTTGCCACCCCCTCAGATATCTTCAGCTTGGTAACACACTGCTTAAGGGTAACGGGAAGTGTGGCTGCACTTGAACTGGTGGTAAAGGCAACAAGCTGTGCAGGGAAAATAGCATTCAGGAAGTCTTTGATTTTAACCTTGGTAAATATCACTATCAGTGTGGGATATAGTATAAGAAGCACCGCCACAATTCCAAAGAATGTGATAACGGCATAATAACCAAGTGCAATGAAAAGCTCAGCATCTCCTGAGAAATCAGTGATAAGAGCTGAGAGAAGAGCAAAAACTCCAATTGGTGCAAACCCCATAATAATATCAACCACCTTCAACATTATGGCGTTGACGCTTTCAAAAAGATCGCGAACTATCTGTACCTTTTTACTCTCAAGCAGAATCATAGCTACAGAGAATAGTATGGCAAAGAAAATTATCTGAAGCATATTGGCATTGTCTCCCATAGCTCCGATAACATTGACAGGAACCATATCTTCAAAAAACTGGAGCGGTGGTCTGTCTGCAACAGTTTCAGCCAAAATCTGTGACTCTGCAACCGATGTTGAGTACTCCTCCTGCAGTGCAGCCCTTCTCTCTTCAGAAAACTGAGCTCCAGGTTTGAATGTATTAACAACAAGGAGTCCCAGAACCACTGTTATAGCGGTGGTTCCAACATAAAAGGCTATGGTTTTGAAGCCTATACGGCTAAGCTTGGTGATATCTGTTACGCTGGTTATGCCCTTAACAAGTGAAACAAATATTATGGGTACCGCGATAAGCTGAAGCAGCTTGATAAATATGGTACCAAAGGGCCTTACCCAATTATTATTAAATGTTTCGACTCCCAGCCCGGTAGCAATAAGCCCCCAGATAATTCCCAGAAACATACCAAGAAGTATCTTCAACCATACCGGATACTTTCTAATTCTCTTAATCATAGATGCTAAAGTTTATGTTTAACTTAATTCTGCTAAAATCAGCTAAATCAGCACTATAAACTATGATGGAACCAAGCGCCTCTTAGCAAGGGGTACCACAATCTGCAGATGAGCCACCTGAACATCCGGAGCAGCCACCATGGTCATTGCCCGGCCTTACTGCTTCCAGCTCTTTCTCTGTGGCGTCTCTCACCTCAACAATTTTTCCACTGAAGTGGAGTGAACTGCCTGCAAGAGGGTGATTGAAATCCATTACCACGAATGAGTCTCCTATTTCAATGATAACACCATCTATCCTCCTGCCGGTGTTATCTGACATAGGTACCATATTACCAACAAAACAGATGGACTCGTCAATCTTGCCATCTTTCTCAAACAGGTTAAGCGGAACATTTACAACCATCTCCTCACGCTTCTCTCCGTAAGCTTCGGAGGGAGAGAGTTTAAAGGCGAAATCATCTCCTTTTGAGAGAGAATCTATACCACTCTCAAAACCAGGTATGATCCTGCCCATTCCAAAAATAAAATTGAGGGGCCTTTCCGGATTAAGCTCCTCAATAATTCTACCATCACTGTCGTTTTCCCTTAGCTCGTAAAGGAGCGATACATATTTTTCCTTCTCAATCTTCATACACAAATAATTTTCCTTTTAATTCTTAATATGTCACATCACTCATATGTAGCTGCTCTGTGGGTAGCGATGAAATAATAGAGGTTCAACATTTTTATTTACAACTTGCTATCTCTTATAACATCAACCTATACTTACAGTAGCTACAGCTACGAAAAGTCCCAAAGGTATAATTAATTACCATCAGAATCACTCTTGCAGGTGATGTTTTATAACGCCTCAGCGAAATTGACCCAGATGTCAGAAAGAGAAACCTACTCGTACCTCCGGATTACCATACAGCTGATAACCCGATTCATGAAGAGGCCAGAGTATTGTGAACTGCATTGACGACCTGGGACCTATAGGCTGGTTAAGACCAAATCCAAGAAGAGGTGAATGTACAAGGGACCTCCCGCTTGCGTCTCCGTTCTGCCAGAATCGGTTCTGAAGGCTTAAAAGCTCATATTCAGCGTGCAGGTAGAGACCTCCATTAAAACCAATCGGTATAATCTCATTGAAATTATTTACTGCCATAAACTGAAGGTATGTTCTGCCTCCGTAAATATTGGTTCTCTCAATGGGTGAACTGTAAAAACGATAGGTAGCCCCACAGGCAACCGACAATCTGGGTAAAAGCCTTACTCCTACCGCCGGCGATATCTCGATATTTGTATATGTACCAAACTGGAGGCTGAAGTTTCCGGAAAAGAAGATTCTCTCTCTAAGAGGAGGCCTCTCATCGGAAAAGCTGTTTCCCTCCTCTGCATAAAGCACCACACCTCCGGAGGAAACCAGCAGTATAATAGCTGCTATCAGACTGGATATCTTGTTCATATTGCACTACTCTTTTGTATTAATGTGCTGCTAATTTAGCGGTTTTTATTGAAACCTGACCGGAGCACAAGGTATCAGTGGCAGTGAGAAGAGCCTTTTTGACGATGCTTATACTGCTTTTACTACTTTCACTTCTTTCGCCACTTTTACTACTTTTACTACTTTCATTAACCGGCCGGCTTTTCGGCCGGCATGTGACCGTAACAGATTAAAAAATAGACTCTATGAAAACAGTAGTGGTAAACGGAGGATCAAGGGGCATAGGTGCATCTGTAGCAATAGCACTTGCAAGAGATAGCAATAACATGGTAATTGTTACAGGAAGATCAGAAGGTGACCTCAAAAAAGTAGAGGCCTCCGGCTATGGAAGAGTAGTAGCTATAAAGTCTGACCTTACCCTTCAGGCAGAGCGGTCCGGCGAACTGACATCCTATCTCAGGAGAGAGAAGAGAGGGGTCGATGTATTGATTAACAGTATCGGATTACTGATAAAAAAACCCTTTGAAGAGACAACGGCAGAGGAGGCTATAAGCATGCTGGAAACTAACCTGATTGCACCATCAATGGCGATACGAGAGCTTCTGCCTCTTTTTAACCGAAACGCCCACATAGTCAATATCGGTAGCATGGGAGGGTATCAGGGAAGTATCAAGTTTCCCGGAATGGCATGGTACAGCGCATCAAAGGGATCTCTGGCGATTATGACAGAGGCCCTTGCAGCAGAGCTGGAAAAAGATGAGATAAGGGTTAATTGCGTATGCCCGGGAGCTGTACAGACAGAGATGCTCGAAAAAGCTTTCCCAGGCTATAAAGCACCTGTCACGGCTGAAGAGATGGCCGATTTCCTCTGCTGGTTTGCTATGAAAGGCAATAAATTCTTTAACGGCAAAGTATTACCCCTATCTACATCAACTCCATAATAAGATGAATTGAGATATTAACCCTGTATATGAAGATGTTAATTAAGAGTAATCCTTCACCTCAATTTCGTTCCGTATAGCCATTAATCCATTAAAGGCCAGTGCTTTCAACTCATCTTCGCCAGGATATATAATGACGGGTGCGATAAAACCAACCATTTTCTTAATATACTCATTTGTAGGCTTTTCATATGCCATGCCGCCGGTAAGAAGTATCGCATCAACACTACCTTCCATAACAGCGGCAAGAGCACCAATCTCTTTTCCGACCTGATATGCCGAGGCATCCCTGAGAAAATTGGACATGGCATGCCCCTCGTCGGCATTCTTGCATATATCCAGAAAGCTGTTGGTACCTAGATAAGCTACCATTCCACCCTTACCGGTTATCATCTGCTTTATCTCCTCTTTACTGTATTTACCACTGAAGCATACATCCACCAGCTGACCCGCAGGCAGACCACCTGAGCGCTCGGGAGAGAATGGGCCTTCTCCATTAAGGGCATTATTAACATCTATCACTCTCCCCTTTACATGGGCACCGACACTTATACCACCACCCATATGGGCCACTATCAGATTCAGATCTTCATAGCTTTCACCAATTGACTCGGAGTATATACGCGCTACCGCCTTCTGGTTAAGTGCATGAAAAATAGAGAGCCTGGAAAACTCAGGATGACCCGCAACCCGGGCTACCTCTTCCATCTCATCAACAACAACGGGATCAACGATAAACGCCCTTGCAGATGGCAGTTCTGAAGCTATATCATCAGCTATAAGCCCACCAAGATTACTGGCATGCTCACCCATCAACCCCTTATCAAGATCTCTTTTCATGGCTTCATTGACCTCATAAATGCCAGACTCTATTGGCTTTACCAGGCCTCCGCGGCCCACCACCGCCGATATTGAATTGACATCAATACCACGACTCTTGAGCTCTTTAATTATAAGGTCTTTTCTGAAAGCGTACTGCTCTGTAATCTTTTTAAAAGGCTTAAGCTCTTCCAATGAGTGCCTAAGGGTAAGGTTGAAGAGCTCTTTCCTCTCTTCAAAAACCGCGAATTTTGTAGATGTTGATCCGGGGTTAATAACTAGTATCAGCTTTTTCTGCATCGTATCATTTAATTTATAATTGATTAGTATCTCTATCTCTTATATCCCGGATTCCCGGGTCAGTAACATAATCTCTCTTAATAACTCAAATTACCCGGTTAAGAACTTTAATAAACTGTAGTCTGTCCGTTTGAACGGTTCGGGGGCTTCCCTGCTACACAGGATTCATACCGGCAAATGGGATAATACCCACAGAATACCACACTTTTTATTAATGGTTAACTCGTTGCAGCTGCAAAGAGTATACTGTCATACTTTGTTTGACCGGAATCGCTCCTTGATGTTAAAACTATGGGAGCCGCGGCTCCTAAAATGACAGATGCCACCGATGCCCGGGCAAAAAAGACAAGCGATTTGTAGAGCACATTGCCAGCCTCTATGTCAGGCATAATAAGAATGTCGGCATCTCCGGCAACATCACTATTAATGTTTTTATGCTCTGCACTCTCACGACTTACAGCATTATCAAATGCCAGAGGACCATCAATGGTACAGTTTGCAATCTGGCCTCGCTGATTCATCTTAGAGAGAAGAGCCGCATCGAGAGTGGCCTCCATATTCTCATTTACCATCTCAACAGCACCCAAAAGGGCTACTTTGGGGTTTAAATTACCCAACCTGTTTAAGCACCCCACCGAATTATTGATTATCCCTATCTTATCCTGAAGGGTTGGGGCAATATTCAGGGCTACATCGGTTACGGCTATAAGCTTATGATATGCGGAAACCTCAAAGAGTGCAATGTGAGAAAGCAGCTGGCCGGTTCTCAAGCCCCACTCTTTGTTAAGTACAGCTTTTAAGAGCGTTGAGGTTCCTACATTGCCCTTCATAAGCACATCTGCCTCATTGCTGCTGACCATCTGTACCGCAAGCCTTACAGCCTTTGAGGGATCCGGTTCATCTATAATGGTATAATCACCCGGGGCTGACTCCTCCTTAAGAAGTCTCTTTATTTCTGACTCATCACCTATCAGAACCGGCTCAATAATACCATCTTTCGCTGCATTGACAACAGCTCCGAGAGAGTGCTTGTCAGCTGCCGAGGCAACAACTATACGCCTCTTTGAACGACCATCAACAACAGATTTAAGATCTGACAACTGCTTCAGATTCATATATTCTCAGATATTAATTAAATTATTACTACGATACAGAAGCCTCTACAATGCGCTGGGTATCTGTTGCGATAACAAGCTCCTCATCGGTGGTAAGAGTCATAACGGTAACCTTACTGGAAGGACGGGATAGTATCAGATCCTCTCCCTTGACCTTATCATTCACCTCTTCATCAAACTCAACACCGAGAAACTCCATGTCTGATGATATCATCTTGCGCATATTAAAGTCATTCTCGCCTACTCCACCTGTGAATATGAGCAGGTCAAGCCCATTCATAGCAACAGCATATGCACCAATAAACTTCTTGACTTTGTATGAATACATCTGAAGAGCAAGCCGTGCAAGATCATTACCCTCCTCATATGCAGCCTTCTCAAGATCGCGCATATCTGAAGAGAGCTTGGAGATACCTGCAACACCACTCTTCTTGTTTATCATATTGTTAACTCCCTGCAAGCTGAGATCTTCCTTATCTGCCAGAAAGAGCAGAACTCCGGGATCTATCTCACCTGTACGGGTTCCCATTATAAGACCGTCAACAGGGGTAAAGCCCATAGATGTATCGACTGAATTACCCCTATCTATTGCCGTTATAGAGGCTCCGTTACCCAAATGACATGTTATAATTTTCATGTCTTCAAGCTTCCTGCCAACAATCTCTGCAGCCTTGAGTGCAACAAATTTGTGGCTGGTTCCGTGAAATCCGTACTTTCTTATCCTGTACTTCTCATAGTACTCGTAAGGGATAGCGTACATATAGGCATAATCAGGCATTGACTGATGAAAGGAGGTGTCGAAAACAGCAACCTGAGGAACCCCCGGTATAAGTTTCTCAACAGAGAGTATGCCTTTAAGGTTGGCAGGATTGTGAAGTGGTGCCAGTTCGCATACATCCTCGATATTCTTCTTTACATCATTGTCAATAAAGACACTCTCCTTAAAATTCTCACCACCATGCGCTACACGATGGCCCACAGCCTTTATCTCATTAATATCATTGATAACACCGTGCTTATGATCCAGAAGGGCGCTAACTACCATGTTAATACCTATCGTGTGGTCAGGCACATCGTCAACAATTCTGTATTTTTCACCACCCGCAGGCTTATGGGTCAGAATACCGTCACTAAGACCTATTCTCTCAATAATTCCGGTAGCCAAAACCTCAGCCTCGTGGTTCATCCTGAAGACCTTGTATTTTATTGATGAGCTTCCGCAGTTAAGTACTAGAACAATCATGATTTCTTTTTCTGGTTAGTTAATTTATATTCTTACTTCTGTTTATTACTATTTTAAAGGGCGCTCCTATGCAGCACCCTAACTGCCGGATGCCTGATTGGCAGTTATGGCAATGAGGCTCACAATATCATCTACCGAGCAACCCCTTGAGAGGTCATTAATAGGTGCAGCCATACCCTGCAGAACCGGCCCCACAGCCTCGGCGTGAGCCAGACGCTGAACCAGTTTATAGGCAATATTACCTGTTTCGAGGGTTGGAAATACAAGCACATTGGCATTACCGGCTATCTCACTTCCCGGAGCCTTCTTCCTGCCAATAGACTCTACTATCGCTGCGTCTGCCTGAAGCTCTCCTTCGATTAAAATGCCGGGAGCCATCTCTCTGGCCATTCGGGTGGCATTTACAACCTTATCAACCATAGGGTGGGAAGCGCTGCCCTTGGTAGAGAATGACAACATGGCAACCCTGGGCTCACCACCAACTATGTCGCGATATGTTCCGGCGGTAGCAACAGCTATCTCCGCAAGCTCCTTATCTGTAGGATCGGGATGAACGGCACAGTCGGCAAACATCATAATGCCATTATCTCCATACTCACGGTCTTTCAGTATCATTATAAAGGCACCCGAAACTACAGAAATTCCGGGTGCTGTTTTGATATACTGGAATGCAGGCCTCAGCACATCACCGGTTGCATTATCTGCACCCGCCACTTCACCATCGGCATCTCCATTCTTTATCATCATAACACTAAGATAGAGAGGATTCTCGATCAACTCAGCCGCCTGCTCGCGGGTAAGTCCCTTCTTTTTCCTGATCTCAACCATCATATCTATATAGTGCTGCTTCATAGGATGGTCGAGCGGATCGATTATTGTTGCGCTCCTCTTAACATTCTCAAAGCCCTTCTCCGATACCATACTGCCTATCCTCTCAGGATCGCCAATAAGCGCTATGGAGGCAAGGCCCTCACGAATTACTATATCAGCCGCTTCTACTGTTCTGGGCTCGGTTCCTTCAGGAAGAACTACAAGACGCTTCTCCCTCTTTGCATTAAGTTTGATTTTTTCTATTAAATCCATTGTGCATCAGTGATTTACCTTCTGTTTTTTCTCGGCTTAAATTTAATAATAATTGATATATAAACCAATTATTATTTGTATGATTAAAGTCACTCTTTTAAGAGCGTCCCGATCAGGGGTACTTTTGAGAGAAAATAAGATAAAAGATAACATGAGTGGCTCTTTTTTTACTTTTGTACTGCAGATAAAAAGCCTTTATAATGGGGAAAGATCTTTACAGTGAGGAAAACTTAATGCCACCTGTCAGAGGTTTTAAGGGGGATATCTTTTATGATGATACCTCCCTTACAATTTACTCTACAGATGCCTCTGTATACTCGGTAAGGCCGGTGGCAGTTGCCTATCCCCGCGATAAATCAGATATATCAGCATTGCTAAGATATTGTCATGGTGAAGGTGTCTCTCTGACCGTAAGGGGTGGCGGAACATCACTTGCCGGTCAGGCTGTTGGGAGTGGTATTATTGCCGACCTGTCCAGATATATGAACAGGATTATCGATTTCAATCTGGAAGAGAGGTGGGTAGTTATAGAGCCTGGGGTGGTTCTAGGTAATCTTAACAGGTTTCTTAAGCCCCACGGGCTTATGTTCGGGCCGGAGACATCAACCGCCAACAGATGCACTATTGGTGGTATGGTAGGGAATAATGCCTGTGGACTGCACTCACTGATATACGGATCAACACGAGACCACCTGCTTGCTGTGACCGTCACCCTGAGCGATGGATCGATCGCTCTGTTTGATGCAGTTGACAGTGATGAATTTAACAGAAGGTGCGGTATCGACTCCCTTGAAGGGAGCCTGTACCGTCACATAAGATCGCTGCTCGGAGATAAAAAGAGAAGAGAGATCATAAAAGAGAACTACCCCCACCACGACATACCCAGAAGAAACAGCGGATACCCTCTTGACATTCTTGCAGAGAGCTCGCCGTTCAGTAAAGGGTCGGATATGAAGTTCAACTTTGCAAAACTTATAGCAGGCTCGGAAGGTACTCTTGCGGTTGCAACTGAAATAAAACTAAATCTGGTGCCCCTGCCTCCTCCTCACAAGCAACTGGTAGCTGTACATCTGAGTGAGAAGAGAGAGGCCTTTAAGGCCAACCTGATAGCTTTAAAGCACTCGCCCACTGCAATTGAGATGATGGACGACAAGGTGCTTAAGCTCGCAGCCACCGTCCCTGCCCAGCGAAAAAACAGGCAGTTGATAATGGGCGAGCCCGGAGCAATTTTGATAGTTGAGATTAACAGCGACAGGCCAGAAAAGCTATTGGAAAAGCGTAAGGCGCTCATCTCAGAGCTCAGAGATAGCGGGTTAGGCTACCATTTTCTTGTAGCTGAAGGAGAAGATATGGAGAGGCTGTGGGATCTGAGGCGGGCAGGTCTTGGGGTGCTGTCAAAAATGGAGGGTGATGGCTCTCCCATATCTCTTATAGAGGATTGTGCTGTCAGGGTTGAAGACCTGTCTGAATATATGCAGGAGATTGAGGAGATGCTTTCACTACATAATAAAGAGGTGGTAATTCATGCACATATAGGCTCCGGAGAGCTACACCTGAGGCCTGTAATTAACCTGAAAGAGAGCAGCGAGGTGGCCCTTCTTCGTCAAATTGCAACAGAGACTGCCCATATTATAAGGAGATACCGCGGATCACTGAGTGGCGAACATGGAGACGGTAGGGTACGGAGTGAGTTACTGCCGGTTGTGCTTGGCAACGAAGTCATCTCAATGCTCGAAAGCCTAAAAGAGGCATGGGATCCCGATTATATACTCAACCCCGGAATAATAGTGAAGGCTCTCCCACTCGACAGAGACATCAGATACAGAACCGGAGCAGCTGTCAGGGATTACCCGACAATATTTGACTTCAGCGATACCGGAGGTATGGTAAGGGCCGCAGAGAGGTGCAACGGATCAGCCGACTGCAGGAGAGACAGTGCCAGTGGCGGTGTAATGTGCCCCACCTATAAAGCTACCGGAGACGAAAGACTATCCACCAGAGCAAGGGCCAACATGCTGAGAGTCAAACTGTCTGAACCTAACCAGGATAAATGGGCCGCAGATAGAGATCTCTACGATATACTTGACCTCTGCGTATCCTGTAAAGGGTGCATGGCAGAGTGCCCGTCAGGTGTGGATATTGCCAGACTAAAGGCGGAGTTTCTTTACCATTGGTACAGAAAACACCCAATTCCTTTAAGGGTAAGGCTGGCAGCAAACATATCATCTGTAAACAGGATGGCATCACTTATGCCATCGCTCTACAACAGACTCATAAGCGGTCGTTTTACAGGCAGACTGATTAAAAATGTCCTGGGCTTTGATAAGAGGAGAAATCTGCCCGTTGTTGCAAGGAGAGCCCTCTCAAAGTGGGCAGAAAGAGAGCTCAGCAGACTCAATCCTGAAAAACCCACTGGTGAAGTTGTACTGTTTATTGATGAGTTCACCAATATGTACGATACAGAGGCAGGCATTAGTGCCATACTGCTTCTGACCCGGTTAAAATACAGGGTTACAACCATAAGGGCAGACGATAGCGGAAGGGCAGCCATATCCAAGGGCCTGCTTGCAAAGAGTATCAGAAGCGCACGAAAATCTGTTAATATGGTAATGCCTTTCGTCGGGAAGGGGGTGCCAGTTGTGGGTATAGAGCCATCGGCAGTTCTTTCATTCAGAGATGAATATCCGCTACTTCTCCGTGGAAGAGAGAGAGAGGCGGCTGAAAAGGTTGCCGCGCAGACATTTCTGTTTGAAGAGTTCATACTGAACCAGTACAATGAGGGAAAAATAGACAGTGGCTCTTTTGATAAGAGAAAAAGATCCGTATTTCTGCACCCGCACTGCCACCAGATGGCATTGTCAGGGCCAGAAGCTGTTAAGATGGCTGTTGAGATTCCGGAAGGCACCAGAGTCACCCTCAGCAAAGCAGGTTGCTGCGGTATGGCCGGCACCTTTGGGTATGAGAGAAAAAACTATGACCTCTCTGTAAGGATAGCTGAGCTCTCGCTGCTACCGGAGATAAGAGATATTGCTGATGAATCGTTTATTGTTGCACCGGGAACCAGTTGCAGGCATCAGATATATGAGGGAACCGGCAGGCGGGCAATTCACCCGGCAGTATATCTGCTAAGATGCCTCATAAATAGTCAGACAGATGCGTTATAAGGAGAGCGACTAACGCCCCTGTATAGATCCTTTATAATCTGAAAATATGGTGGTAACAAGAGGCCTGTAGTAAAGCCAGAAAAACCTCCTGGGATCATTTATATCGCTACTGTAGCGCAACCTTTCCATCAGTGGCAGTCTGTAAAAGTAAGAGCTGAGGTAGGGAATATCATTAGTGGCAAAATCGCCCGCAAAATACCATGTATTTAAACCGGCCGGATTGGATATAACAGCGGGGAAACGGTTTTGCAGAAGATGATCTGCAAGTAGCATCTCCCCCTCAGATGTTGTTTTAATACGGAAGTTTGATATCACCTCAGTATCTCCGGGATATATAACCTGAAACCATCTGTCAAATGGGACAGAGCCCTCCACACCGAATCGCTCTGCATAGTTGTCGCGGGTCTCAATAAAGGGGTACTCTTCAAGAAGGTGAGTCTCATACTCCAGCACGACTATCTGATTATTACTAACCAGCACTATTCCGGGTTTACTGTAGTTCCATGCCCGCCCTGTGTGCCGTCTGTAAATAGAGGTCATCCATAAAGGCAAATCTGATCCGCGCAGTGTATCAAGTGTACTGAAATATCTGCCGGTCCATCCGGTTGATTCAATACCGAGCATCTCTTCGACCATAAATCGCTCAAGATCGGGGGTCGGATAATCAAAACTGTTATACTCAAGAATTACCAGCTTACCCCTCTGCTGCATCTCTGACATCAGAAGGCGGTCATTACTGTTGAGCCCTCCATATATCAGGCGACTTCGTCTCGTCCGGCTCCGACTCACCGAATACCAGTCATCGAAAAAAACGCCATAGGTGTCGGCAAAATATAATGCATCATAGTTATCGTAAAGGTCCGGGAGCTCAGTAAGCCTGTAATCTCTCTTCTTATACTGCCTCTCCCTGACAGGTGTTAAGGGGAAAAAACCGTAGTAGTCTTTCTTGTAAGAGTAGGTACTGCCACCATCTCTCTTGACAAACCGGTTGTTGTTAAGTATCCAGAAAAGTGAACGGTGAGTCTCCCGCTCAATGCTGGGAACAGTCTTATTCAACACCAGAACATTCAAGGGTCTCTTTTCCTGGAAAGCCCACCTTAAATAGAAGAAGAGAGGTACGGCAACAATTACAACCAGGACAACAACAACTATCTGTAAAGGCCTTTTCATGATTAGTCTGAATTATTTAAATATCTCAGAAATATAGATTACTCTACTGTTGCAAGTACAAAAAGGATAGCTCCGGGTCACCAAATCAGCCTGAAAAATCTTAGCCAAGATAATAAATAATTATGAAGTTCAAAACAAAACAAACAATACAAAAAATGTATCAGTAACCAGACGCCCTGTTATCACCCCTGGGATCTGCCACACCTTTAATATCGCCATCGGCACTGACCACTATCGCATCTACCCTTCCTATTGAACCTCTGCCACTGAAACTGTGACCTTTCTGACCGAGCCTCTCCACAGCATCAGATGGAAGCGGATTGCCTCTCTCATATGATATTTGGTCGGGAAGCCACTGGTGGTGGAATCTTGGGGCCGCAACAGCCTCACCAAGAGTAAGTCCGAAATCCGTCATATTTACCACTATCTGGTATACAGTTGTTATAATGGTAGATCCTCCGGGGGTACCGGCAACCAGATAGAGCTCCCCGTCTCTCTCAACAATTACAGGTGTCATAGAGCTAAGCATGCGCTTACCGGGCTCTATAGCGTTGGCCTCTCCCCCTATCAGCCCAAACATATTGGGATGCCCGGGCTTTATCGCAAAATCGTCCATCTCATTATTCAGAATAAAACCTGCCCGGTCAACCACTATATTGCTACCGTAACCCCCGTTTAGAGTGGTTGTTGCAGCTACGGCATTCCCATAATTATCGACTATCGAGTAGTGCGTTGTCTCCTCACTCTCAATGCCGGGAGGGAACCCGTGACTAACCATATCAGAGGGGGTTGCCCTTTGCGGATCGAAACTCTCCATTCGCTCTCTCAGGTAATCTCTGTTGAGCAGTCCCTCAACAGGTACATCTGTAAAATCAGGATCACCAAGGTATTTTGCCCTGTCAGCGTACACTCTCCTCTCCGCCTCAACCATCATATGTATGGCTTCAACAGAGAGGAACTCCATTCCATACAACCCGGCATCTTCACTCTTCTTAAGAAGTTGAAGAAGGGCTACACCACCACTGGAGGGGGGCGACATGGAAGTTACCCTGTAACGCTCCCTGTATATTCCTGACACCGGCTCTCTCCATACTGACCTGTAGAGAGCCAGGTCATCATGAGTGATAATACCATTACCCCTGCTCATCTCTTCTACAATGAGGTCAGCGGTTTTGCCTCCATAAAAACCCTCTCTGCCTTTATCCCTGATACGAATCAGGGTACGGGCCAGGTCGGGTTGCCTGAGAGTATCTCCCTCACTCCATCCACCCTGCTTCACAAACGGCACAGGGTTACTGTTCCTGGCATTAAAAGCTCTTGCAGCCGAATTGAGACTTGCAGCCTGCCCTCTCTCTACAATAAAACCATTACTGGCAAGGTCTATAGCCGGCTGTATAAGGTCACTGAAAGGGAGAGTCCCATACTTTTTGTGTGCGTTTATCATTCCGTCAACGGTTCCCGGAACACCCGATGAGAGATGTGTAGTGGTACTAAGACCCCTTACTACTTCGCCATCTTCATCAAGATATAGATCCCTGAAGGCACCATACGGGGCCTTCTCTCTGTAATCCAGGGCATCATAATTACCATCATTAAATCTGATAAGCATAAACCCTCCGCCTCCGATATTGCCGGCGGCAGGATAGCAGACTGCGAGGGCAAACTCTGTTGCTATTGCAGCATCGACAGCATTTCCGCCCATGGCCAGTATTTCAGCACCTATTCGGCTGGCCTGCGGATGAGCCGAGACAACCATGGCACTGCTCCCGGTAACCTCTTTACCTTCAACAAAGACAATGTCAGCCCTGCTGCCACAACCGGCGGTAAACAAAAAAATGAGAGCTGCTGTGACTATCAATCCGTTAATCTTTTCCATAACAGTTGTTGGTTGATGATATTTCTCACGGAACGGTTCTCAAAATTATAAAAAGATGGCAAAGCGGGAGCATAAAGTGGAGGCTCTTTCTCTACGGACAACGCATTTTTTGTTTTTTTTCAGAGAAGAGACATTATCTGCAGCCATTAAAAGTAGTCATAAACCCACTGTTTAACCGGTCTCATTCTATATACCTATCTTTGCAGAAAAAGCCAGAAAATGTATTCAGAGAAACCTCTTGCAGAGAGAATGAGGCCTGACGACCTGGGAGCCTTCTTCGGCCAGCCACACCTTACCGGCAATGAGAGCGTGCTGAAGAAGGGAATTGAATCTGGAAACATACCCTCGCTAATACTGTGGGGGCCTCCCGGTTCGGGAAAGACAACCCTTGCCCGGATAATTGCAAGAAAGGGTGATCGCCCCTTTTACCAGCTGTCAGCAATCAGCTCAGGGGTGAAAGATGTCAGAGAGGCTATTGAGAAGGCCTCAAACTCAAGATTCTTTAACCGCCCCCGCCCTCTGCTATTCATAGATGAAATACACCGATTCAACAAGGCTCAGCAGGACTCCCTTCTGGGGGCAGTTGAGCAGGGGGTACTGACACTTATCGGAGCAACAACCGAAAACCCCTCATTCGAAGTTATCTCTCCCCTGCTCTCAAGATGTCAGGTCTTCATTCTCAAACCACTGGAAAATGAAGAGTTGAAAGAGATGGTGAAAGAGGCCCTTCGTCGTGACATCTGGCTATCGACCCTTAATGTCAGAGTAGAGGAGTTTGAAGCTCTTCTGAGGATATCGGGAGGAGATGCCCGTAAACTCTACAACGCACTGGAACTGGTAGTATCGGTTGAGGTTGACAGGGAGGGTGAGAAAAAAGAGATTGTCATTACCGACAAAAAGGTGATGGAGTATATCCAGCAGAATATAGCCCTTTATGACAAAGATGGTGAACTCCACTACGATATCATCTCTGCATTTATAAAGTCGGTAAGAGGCAGCGACCCCAATGCCGCCCTCTACTGGCTGGCAAGAATGGTGGAGGGAGGAGAAGACCCGGTATTTATAGCAAGGAGGCTTCTTATACTTGCATCGGAAGATATTGGTCTGGCGAATCCTAACGCCCTTTTACTGGCTCAGGCCACTTTCGATGCAGTTAAAAGTACCGGGTGGCCCGAATGCAGGATAATACTTGCCGAAACAACCATATTCCTCGCTCTTGCCCAAAAAAGCAACAGCGCCTACCTGGCAGTCGACAAAGCCATAGAGCTGGTACAAAAGAGTGGAGACCTCCCGGTGCCTCTGCACCTGCGCAACGCCCCAACCTCACTAATGAAAGAGTCAGGCTATGGTAAGGGATACCGGTACGCTCACAACTATGAGGGAGGCTTCACCGACCATCAATTCATGCCCGACCAATTATCAAATGTAGCCATATACCATCCAACCGACAATCAGAGAGAGAGAGAGAGCAGAGAGCTGCTTGCCCGGCTCTGGGGTAAAAGGTACGGGTATAAGGCCCCCGGGGAACAGAAGGAGAGCGGTGACCCGGCACCGGAGAGCTGAGAGCTAAGAGCTGAGAGCTGAGAGCTGAGAGCTGATTTTAATTACCTATATTTGTTTCTGTCTATGAATAGTAAAATATTGACAATACCCAATCTCGGACCCACCAGAGGTAAAGGCTTCCTGTTAATTGCAGGACCATGCGTGGTTGAGAATGAAAAAACCGTTATGGTCACCGCCGAAAAGCTGATCTCACTAGCTGGCACACTTTCGATTCCGCTTGTCTTTAAAGCATCTTACAGGAAAGCCAACAGATCAAGACATGACTCATTCTCCGGTATAGGAGACCATAAAGCCCTAAAGATACTGGGCTCTGTGTCAAAGCATTTTGACATTCCTGTAACAACAGACATTCACAATCCGGAGGAGGCAGAGATGGCTGCCGGATATGTCGATATACTTCAGATACCCGCTTTCCTGTGCCGGCAGACTGACCTGCTGAGGGCAGCCGGCAAAACTGGAAGGTGGGTTAACATAAAGAAGGGACAATTTCTTTCCGGCAGCTCTATGCGATTTGCGGCCGACAAGGTAGCAGAGAGCGGTAACAGCAACATTATTCTTACTGAAAGGGGTAATATGTACGGGTATGGTGACATTATTGTCGATTTCCGTAATGTATATGAGATGAAGAAGATCAACCATCCCGTATTAGTAGATGTAACGCACTCTCTGCAGCAGCCCAACAGGGAATCAGGAGTGAGTGGCGGAAAGCCGGAAATGGCAGGGATTATAGCCAGGGCTGCCATCGCAACCGGGGCAGATGGTATATTTATGGAGACACATCCCGACCCCTCAAAGGCGCTCTCTGACGGGGAGAACATGATACCTCTGGCGAAGGTAGAAGATCTGTTGAAAAGCTTGATCGATATACGCGCATCGCTCCCTTGAAAGCAGTGTGATGCGGTCATCTCTCCATGCTGCTGAATCTACTGCTATCCAGCATTCAGGTAGCAGATCCGGAGAAGAGCGGGATAGAGTTCTGTTTGAAAAAAAACAGCAATGGGTTGAAGCAGTCAAACCAAACCATAAGATTATGAAGGCAGTTACCTGTTTTATAGTAGGCATCATAATGGTCAACATGGCAACTTCGAAATCGCTCGATGATATAGTTAAGCGCCATATGGCGGCGATAAACTATGAGGCGATGAACCAGGTAAAGACCATGGTGCAAAATGTCTCAACCTACCAGGAAGGAAATGAGACAAATACGGTGATGATGTTTAAAATGCCCGATAAGAGCAGAGTTGTTACATCATTCGGCGGTATGGATATTATCACTATCAGAGACAAAGAGAGAAGCTACACATTTATGGACCAAGGAGATAACAATCTGGTACCTCTTCCTGTTAGCAGCGACGCTTCGACCGACGATACACATTTGTTTATCAGTCAAATACCAGAGCTTCATAAAGATGGATATCTCTCACTGGAAGGAGAGTCTCTGGTTAAGGGCAAGCCTGTATATCATCTGCAGGCCAACATTCCGGGGAAACCAAAAATCGATTACTTCATTGATAAATCTACACTCCTGACGGTTAAGACAGCCACAACCATATCACCGCAGATAGGTATAAGTGCCTATACAGAGACCTTTATAACAGCCTATACCGAACATGAGGGAATGATGTTTCCGGAAACCATAAGAATGGTGGTAGACGGTGAGCAGGTAGTTGTGATGACACTGACAGATATTGAGATCAATATCCCTCTTGATGACTCACTCTTCTCTATGGAAAGATAGCTTGACAGAGGGATATAGTCTCTGATACCATAATAAAGGCCTGCCCCATGACGGAGGCAGGCCTTCTACGACATTTCAAATATGCAGCGGGCCTGTAAGCCGGGTTCTGTAGCGGTTAACATCCCTCCTTTCGGTACAGATAAACCACCCTTCACCATTTGTCTGCGATTATCATCACTGATAACCTCTAGCGACCTACCCTCCGGCTCGGACGAGCAACCCTCAGGTGCCGGTCTACATGGTCTTACAACCCATAGGGCGTACGGCTTACCGTGTCACCACGGTAACCGGTGAGCTCTTACCTCACCTTTTCACCCTTGTTCCACCAGGGGAACGGTTATTTTCTGTTACGCTGCCATACCCTTGCGGGTATCTTCCTGTTAGGAAGTATGGTGCTCTATGTTGCCCGGACTTTCCTCACCGGTAAAAACCGGAGCGGTGAAGTGACCCGCTGCACTGCAAAGATAACAAAAATAGTGCCCTGCTACCGGCTGTAAGTGGTTATGCTCTTAATGTTGACAAACTCATGGAGGCCTTCAACAGAGAGTTCTCTTCCATAACCGGACTCCTTCACACCTCCGAAAGGAACGGCGGGATCTGATCTTGTAAAACCATTAATGGCCACCGTACCTGAATCTATCACATCGGCAACATTCATGGCCAGCTCAACATCTTCAGACCAGACCGATGCTCCAAGCCCGAACCTGCTATTATTGGCCATCTCAATTACCTGATCAATATTGTCATAACGGAACAGCGGTGCTGCAGGACCGAAGACCTCCTCGCTCTCCATGGGGGAACCGGACGGAATATCTGTCATAACAGCAGGGATATAGAAAGCGGGACCCTCACTACCCCTCTCACCACCCAGCAGAAGCCTCGCACCCATCGAGACAGACCTCTCGACCTGACCGGCAATCTCATCGACAGATTTACTGTTTACCATGGGGCCGATGAAAACATCCTGATCAGACGGGTCACCTATTACAAGTTTATCTACAGATGAGATAAACAGATCTAAAAACCTACTGTACAGGCTTTTATGAATGAATATTCTTTTTGCTGCGATACAGCTCTGCCCGCAGTTCAAAAACCTGCCCATTACAGCACCTTCAACGGCGGCCTCTATGTCGGCATCTGGTAAAACGATAAAAGGATCACTGCCTCCAAGCTCAAGAACACTCTTTTTCATATATCTGCCGGCAAGAGAGGCGACTATAGAACCGGCATAATTGCTTCCGGTCAGTGCAACACCTCTTATCTCAGGTCTTGAAATAACATACTCTATATGACTATGTTCCGGCAAAATTACCCTGAAAATATTTTCGGGAAAACCAGCATCCCTTATAAGTTTCTCCATCATGAGGGCCGAACCGGTAACATTTGAAGCGTGTTTGAGAATGGCGGCATTACCTGAAACAAGTGCCGGGATAAAGAAGCGGAATGCCTGCCAGTATGGGAAGTTCCATGGCATTATACCAAGTACTATCCCCTGGGGTGAGTACTTTACCACCGAACTTGTGGCAGATGAGTCAATAGCACGGGGTTCAAGAAGAGATTCCGCTCTCCCGGCATAGTACCTGCAGAGAGCAGAACATTTCCTCACCTCTGCCAGGGCCTGGGAAACGGGTTTTCCCATCTCTGCTACAATGGTTGCTGCATGCTCATTCTCATTGGCCTCCAGATTATCAGCAAGACGCAAAAGCAATGATACACGGAGAGAAATGTCTGTGCAACGCCACTCACGCCAGGCTTCGTGCACATCTGATATCCTGACAGAGAGCATTTTCTCTGAATCACTTCCGTAACGGGCTATCTCCTTGCAACTATAGGGATTAAAACTTATGTATGCCATAGAGTTCTCTTTTTTAGTTAATAAATACTATTTACCTATACCTCTGCAACAGATCCCGGAGAGTGCCGCAGGATATTGAGCAGGCAGGTAACCTGTATGGCAAAAATAACTAAATTTGCCCCGCTTTGAAAGAGGCGCTCCTCCATAGAGCAATAGAGAGAGCCTGGCAGGCCCTTGCATAACTGCCATATAACACTACACAATGAACTCAATAGCCACAGAGAACTACCGGTACAACCTGCCGGAAGAACTAATTGCCAAATATCCGCTGGCAGGAAGAGACCAGTCAAGGCTGCTACTCTGTAAAAGCGGAACTATTGAAGAGGACAGCTTCCGTAACCTGGCCAACCACCTGGAAAGCAACGACATGCTTATGTTTAATGACTCAAAGGTGGTTCGGGCAAGGCTTATTATGAGGAAAGAGACCGGTGCGCTGATTGAGATTCTCTGTCTGGAGCCCTACTATCCCATCAGTTTTGAGAAGAACTTCGCATCGGTGAAGCCGGTAAGGTGGAGATGCCTTATAGGTAACCTCCGGCGCTGGAAAAGCGGCAGACTGGCCACAACTATCGAAGAAGGGGGAAGAACAGTAAGACTTGAGGCCGATAAAATGGAGAGAGAGGGTGACGAGTGGATAGTTGAGTTCTCATGGGATGATAAAACTTTGAGCTTTAGCGAAATACTGGAAAGGGCCGGAAAGGTACCTATACCACCCTACCTTAACCGGGATGATGAGCCACTGGATGCAGATAGATACCAGACAGTTTATTGTAAAAGTGAGGGTTCGGTAGCAGCACCTACAGCAGGGCTTCACTTCACTCCTGCCGTAATAGAGTCGCTTGCCCGGAAGGGTCTCCTGTCTGACACAATAACCCTCCATGTCGGAGCTGGAACATTCAGGCCGATCAAGAGCCCGGAAGTGAGAGACCACGAAATGCATACGGAACATTTTTTCGTGTCTGCAGAGAACATCAAATCGCTGCTGACAGGAAGGGTAATTGCAGTTGGAACCACTACAATGAGAGCTGTTGAGAGTATCTACTGGGCAGGTGTCTCAATCATAGAGGGGAGAATGAACCACATATCAGGACCATCGGTAGGCCAGTGGGAGCCTTACAGGCACAACCGCGTTATAGACAAAGAGAGAGCGCTTGAAGCTGTCGGAGAGTACATTGAAACAACCAACTCAGGAGTTATGAGCGCAAAAACCTCTCTGATGATAGTACCGGGGTACAGGTTCAGGGTTGCAGAGGGACTGATAACGAACTTCCACCTGCCAGGCAGCACTCTTATGCTTCTGGTTGCGGCTCTTGCAGGAGAGAGATGGAGAGATATATATGATTACGCCATAGAGCGTAGATTCAGATTCCTGAGCTATGGAGACAGCTCTTTGATTATCCCCTGAAATTACTCATTTTATGTTCAATAAGAGATGTGAACTCAATGATATCTTCAACGGTTGTATCCCAGCTTGTCATCCATCTGTACTCTGAGCCCTCCTCGTCCCAGGGATAGAAATAGTACTCCTTCATAAGATCATTCGCGACATCATGAGGTATTCTGACAAAAATACCGTTCGACTCAACAGGCTGGGTTACCTTAAGCCCCGCTATATCTGATACCTTCTTGTAGAGCAGTTGGGCCATCGCATTTGAGTGGCCCGCAAGATCTCTCCAGAGATCATTCCTGAACCATGCAGTAAACTGAGCACTTATAAACCTCATCTTCGAGCTAAGCTGCATGCCCTGCTTCCTTATGTACTTAAAGTCTTCTGAGAGTCCGGGACGGAGGAAGCATACCGCCTCGCCGGCCATAAGTCCATTCTTGGTTCCACCGAAAGAGAGAATATCGACGCCAACATCGGTGGTAAAACTTCGGATAGGAAGAGCCAGTGAAACGGCGGCGTTCGAAAGCCTGGCACCATCCATATGAAGCAGCATACCGTTGCTGTGGGCATAATCTGCCAGTTCTGCTATCTCCTCAGGCCTGTATACAGTACCCATCTCCGTCGACTGCGATATGGATATGACCTTTGGCTGGGAATGGTGTTCGAAACCTATACCGTAATTGTGTCGCGAAACAAGATCAGGATTGAGCTTGCCATCAGGAGTATCGACGGTAAGAACCTTACAGCCGCTGAACTTTTCCGGGGCACCGCACTCGTCCTGCTCAATATGGGCGGTAAATGCCGTGATAACAGAGTTCCATGAACGGGTTACAGCGGTAATGCCCAAAACATTGGCCGCTGTTCCGTTAAAAACAAAATAGATATCGGCCTGATCTCCAAGATGTTCACGAAACAGCGTCATGGCCTGTTCTGTATAGGAGTCATTGCCATAACCAACTGTATGACCACTATTTACAGCTATCATCTCATCGAAAACAGCAGGATGTACTCCTGAGTTGTTGTCGCTTGCAAAACCTCTTCTCTTCATCGCTTGCTTCCTGTTAAGTTCAATTTGCCGTAGCGGCAGGTATCTGACAACAGCAGCTTACCGGACCAGCAAAAGTATACTCAATTATCGGCATTAGCAACTGACCGCGCGCAGGGGTTGCACCAATGGTGGTTAAGAATGGTTTTACTATCTTGGCCACGAGCCGGATAGTTATATTACAACATGGTAAACAGATACTTTATATACCTGACATACAAGGGCACCCGCTATCATGGGTGGCAGCAGCAGCCAGGGGAGATAACCATACAGCAGGTTGTGGAGAGGGCGCTATCGCTTAAGCTTAACGAGAGTGTAGCTGTTACCGGCGCCGGAAGAACCGATGCCGGTGTTCATGCATTGATATTTGCCGCACATTTCGATTCTGAAATCAATAACCTGCATCTTAACCAGTACCTTATAGCAACCCTCAACAGCTTTCTGCCGAAAGATATTGCAATCCGATCTATAGTGAGGGTCCGTAATGACGCCAGTGCCAGGTACTCTGCCCTCTCCAGAAGTTATATCTACAGAATAACCCTTTCAAAGGAGCCTTTTGAAACAGATACGGCATGGCGCATATATACCGAACCCGATATAGAGGCGATGAACATATCAGCTTCCCTGCTATGTAACTACAGCGACTTTGCAAGCTTCTGTCGCAGCAACAGTGGTGTGAAAACAACAGTATGCTCTGTCAGCGATTGCTACTGGGAAAGAGACGGGACGAAGCTGACTCTCCATATTAAAGCTGACAGGTTTCTAAGAAATATGGTCAGGGCCGTGACCGGTACAATGATCGATGTGGGAAGGGGTAAGATATCTGTCGACCAGTTCAGAAAGATAGTGGAGAGCCGTGACCGGAGAGCCGCAGGTGAATCGGCGCCAGCTCACGGACTCTATCTGTCAAATATAGAGTACCCCGAAAACATATTTCTATAAAACAATGTATTAAGCATAATAACCTGTAGTGATAGTTGCAATAGCTGAATCTGATATTTCCAGCCGCACCAGTCAACCGGTTGGCTACACCACCTTATCAAGGTAGTTCCATATTTCCCACGATCTCTCCGCCTGAAGCACAAGCATCCTGCTTCCGTTCATTGTGTCGGCTCCCCTTGCGGCCCCTTCCTCCATAAAGCGGGTTACAGGCGGATTGTAAACCAGATCATAGAAGAGGGTGTCTGGCCTGGCACAACCATAATCGATAGGGGGAGACGCATCTGTTTCCGGATACATACCCAGGGGTGTGGCGTTGACAATAATATCAGCAGAGCCTATATCGGAGGCTGTGATATCTTCGTAAAGTACCGAGCCAGTATAGCGCTTTCTTGATACTCTAAGGATATCAAAGTCGAGATATTCAAGAGCGTACCTGACAGCGGCCGCAGCCCCCCCGGCACCCAGGATAATTGCCCTGCCTCCCCTTTTAAACCCCTCTCTCTCAGTAAGAGACCGGCTGAAACCGTAGTGATCGGTATTAAACCCTCTAAGATGAAGGGAGCCATCGCTTCTGACTGCCCTTATGGAGTTGACGGCCCCTATATTCTCCACCTCATGATCGATCGAATCAAGAAAGGGTATAACCGAACGCTTGTATGGAAGGGTTACACTCAGACCGATAAGCATCTGGTCTTTCACAAAGAGCTCCCTTACAGAAGATGCTCTTTTGACAGGGAAGTTGAAGAATGCAGCATCGCCAATATTCTCACTCTGAAATTTACCGGCAAAATAGCTGGCCGAAAAAGAGTGACCCAGAGGGTATCCTGTTACGCCAAAATGTCTCATCACTATCTCTTTGAAGATGCTGTAATCTCAACTATCAGGGGTATCAGCAGCCCGGCAAATAGCGCGGCAATAACAATTGCAAGCTGCGGATCGTTTCCGGTAATCTCACCATAGAGTGAGGGAAGAACCTCCTGCTGAATATAGGGAACCTGCTCACCACTCTCTGATGTACGATAAATAGCTGTAACTCTCCATGGCCAGACCATCCTCAGTGAACCAAGCATAAAGCCGGAAAGCAGGGCAATGGTTATACTCCTGAATCTGTTCAGAAGCCATCCCAGCAGGTTAGAAAAGAGCACCAGACCAGTCGCAGCGCCTGCCATGAAGGTAATAATGACGACTACATTTAATTCACTAACGGCCTGCATAAGAAACAGGTAGTTACCAATAAGTATCAGGATAAAGGCTCCCGATATTCCCGGTAATATCATTGCACAGATACTGACAGAACCGGAAATAGCCACAAACCACAATGTCTGAGGTGATGAAGCAGGAGCAAGTGAAGTAATAAAAAGCGACACTGCTACTCCGGCAATAAAGGCAATAGGCATTGCCACACCCCTTATCTTTCCTGCAGAACGGAGCACAAGCCAGGAGGAACATAGTATCAGACCGAAAAAGAAGCCCCATAGCGGTAACGGCCAGGTCTCAAGCAGCCATGTAACCAGTTTTGCAAGAGAGAAAACGCTTATGGCGATACCCGCGAACAGCGCAATAAGAAAGCGGATATTGCAGACCTTTATGAAGCTTGAAAGGTCGCCCTTAAGCAGGAGTCTGACACCATTTGAGGTAAGAGACCTGAGAGAGCGTATCAACTCTTCATATATTCCGGTTATAAAGGCTATAGTTCCACCGGAAACACCGGGAATAACATCTGCTGCCCCCATCACCATACCCCTGAGGGTTACGGTAAGGTAGCCTGACAATGATCTGCGCCCATTATCGGAGATATTACCTGTTGTCTCCTTAACCACTGAAGGTGATAAATCCATATAGAGAGCTATTTATTAAACCAATCTATTAAGGTTAATACAGCAAGAAACTGTTCTGTTTGGCAGAAGGACTGCCACAACCATTATCACCAGGCAGGTACTGCAGCTGTCAGGCTGAAGATGGTGAGATTAATAGTAAAACGGATGCTTATCCGGGTAGTAGCAGAGAGAAGGTATCACCTCTAAGCCCGCACCGTAAGGCCTCAAAGGCAACTATCTCTCCGGGTGCAATATTGCCCAGATTAACATCGGGCCCCAGATGGTTGATAAACCATGCCTGCTGACATTTATCCGGCGCCTCCCATATAATATTTTCAGCCCCTACCCTTTCAGACAGGGCGCTTACAAGTTCATTATCAACAGAACCATCCTCATTACATATACCGGTGGTACCTGACTCTCTGGCTTCGGCAATAACTTTGACAGATCCGGCCTGAAGCTCTTCGGTCATCATTGTTACCCACTGCTGCAGAGTGAAGTGCACATCTTTATTTTTAGAGCCCACCTCTGATATAACGGTAAACTCCTTTGCCAGAGAGTCAATGATAGAGAGTTTTTCCCTTCTGCCAATATCGTAAGAGCCGTCAGAAACCTCAACTACAGTGATCCCTGACTCTCTAAGATACTCAGCATAACTGTCGAGCATCTCTTTTGCAACGAAAATTTCAAACAGGGTACCACCGAAATAGGGTTCCACACCCGACCGGCGGTAAAGATCTATCTTATCAGGAAGGCCGGGAGTAATAAGAGCGGTACCGAAACCAAGCTTAATATAGTCAATATAGACGGCTCCAACTGACATAAGATCCTCAGCCTCTCTGAGAGAGAGGCCTTTATCCATTACCATTGTTATACGATTTGACCTTGGCTTTGATACTCTTTCAGGCAACCATGAGAAGTCCATATCTCCGCTATTATAAACCATTAATCAAGTCTCTCATATTTTCATCCAGCATCTCTTCGTTGAACATGTGGCTGAACCGGTAAAACAGAGACGGATCGGAATCAATGGCCCTGCCAAGGGCACTGAGGGCGCCAGGCCTCTCTCCCCCTGCCAACAGACAGGCAGAGTAGATATAGTTAAAACCGGGTACATCACCTATAATATTGGCCACACCCCTCAAAATAGTTGATATACGCCCGGCCACACCCGCCTCGTCTATTACCAGAGAGAGGTCAACCCACGCTTCATCGAAAAAGGGATCGGAATCAACAAGCCTTATTAGAGACCTCACACCCTCCTTGACCATACCTATGGCAAAATATGATTTGGCCAGAAGGTGCCGGTATTCGGAGTTGTGACTATCAATAGATATAGCCCTGCCAAGGGAGGCCATAGCCCTTCCATAGTTTTCACGACGATAACTGACAAGCGCCAGGCCAAACCATCCGTCTGCAAGATCGGGGTCGAGGTCTACCGCTTCAGAGAAGAACTGTTCTGCCCTGTCGAGCAATCCCCGCTTCTCAAAACATTCACCAAGATATATCGTTGCTTCATAGTTATCAGGATCGCTCTCCAGGTACTCCATGTAGACAGCCGCCGCCCTCTCATAGAGCTCCAGATTACTAAGCACATTACCCTTGTTGTAAAGTGCAAAGATATTGTCCGGGTTAACGGCTAATGCAAACTCATATGCCTCGAGCGCCTTACTGTAGTAACCTTTTCTTGCGTAGATAACACCCAGGTTATACCAGGCGCTGTCAGAAAAGGGGTCTCCTTCAAGGAACCTGTTGTAATAATGTATTGCCCTTTCGCTTTCGCCTATCTTATCGTGTGCAAATGCATAGTCATGGTAAATATAGTAGTCGTTCGGGTCTATATCAATGAGCATTCTGATATATATAATGGCCTCTTTGTAGAAGTTGAGATCCTGAAAAACCGACACAACACGCAAAAGGATATCCTCATCCTCTTCACTCATGTCGTCGGAAATAAGTGAGTTAAAAAGAAGCATTGCCCTTTTCGTGTCTCCTGCCATACAGAGGGCAGTGCCCTTCATAAAGGTCATTTCCGGGTCGCCGGGGTCGAGTGATTCCAGAGACCTTATTATGGCAAGAGCCTCCGGAGCCATACCCCTGTCTATACAGACCCGTACCATTTTCGACCTGATCGGAATGGAGCCGGGATGCTGGGACAGGGCAATATCTGCCGCCTCACTCGCCTGCAAAACCTCATTATTATCGAGGTAAAACTCTATAATGGCCTCATAGTCTGAAACATCAAAGAAAAACCCACCTTCGTTATTCTTAAGTTTTTCAAATCTGCCCACAACACTGAAGGTATAATCTCCTCCGGCTGAGTACCAGTATCTTTCTGACTCCATACAACTCTATTGATTCAGCGGCAAAAATAGCTCTTTTTGTCATAGTTAAAAAAGGCAGAGCAATCACTTATCAACAGAGGGCTTTTTTTATCAAACCAACGCAACCTTCATAATCAATTATTCATCTATAGTCTGTAGAGGAAACCCAGATAAACCTAATATATACCCCAAATTTAACCTAAATCAACCTCTATAAGAGCCGGGTCGCAATTGTGCCCGGCTTTTATATTTTAAATCTATTATATTTGTGTCATAACCGGTTTGCAAACTCCAACAGCCCTCTCCAACTTAAGGAGCGGAGTGAGGTTCGTGACATGGAGAGGCTGGATAACAGTTACACATTTGTGTGAAACCGGGTAGTCAGGAGAGGCATGATCTGCCGGGGAAGATCTCTCCTTTTTACTGATAAACTGACAATATGCAATGAATAGAACATTGAACCGTATAGTGACTACAACTATTGCTGCAGCTCTCCTGATAGTGCTTATAGTCTGTTGCACCAAAAAAGAGGAGGATGCCGGAGCTGTTATGGGGATATTCCCCTCAGAAGTAATTAATCTGGCCGACATAAACAGCCCGTACGATGACTACAATAGCGCTCTTGGGGTAGCAGATGGCAGCAGGGAGTTACTCTTCTCAACCAAACGCAACACTCCGGGCAACGGCTCATTCAGCTACATAAGTGCCAGTCTGGAATTTGTCTATAACAAATGCAATAAGAGCTTTGACATATCGGCACGGGTTCCCGGAAACTCTTTTCTTGCAGAGCTTGCGTCGGACATAAGTACCGCCGGAAACGATCTTGGCCCATTCCGTATAGTTTGCCGTGTTGACGGAAGGGAGTATACAGTTACCACGACTGAGATGGAAGATGGCACCCTCTCGCTTATCTACTACAGATATATGCCCTGGTTCGGCACAGCCATTCCCGATATAGGAGAAGGGAGTCCCGTTACACGGCTGAACTCTGTTCATAATGACGGATATTTTTCTATCGACCATACCCAGACAAAAGTTTTTTTCTCCTCTGACAGAGACGGAAGCTATGACATCTATTACGCAGAAAAGCCACGAGATGTCTCATTGGCCGATTGGTTCAGTATGTCAGGAGGAGATATCACAAAAGTTGACAGTATAAACAGCAGTAGCAACGATATGGCACCACTGGTGTTTCACGATCTGATTCTATTTGCCTCCGACAGACCCGGAGGGCTGGGCGGTTATGACATTTACTATTCTGTGTTCGAAGATGGCAAGTGGGGTGCTCCTGTTAATTTCGGTCCTCCCGTCAACAGCCCCTCAAATGAATTCAGGCCTGTTATTGGTTCACAAACCGGGTTTAAAGATCACTTTCTTATATTCTCTTCCGACCGTGAAGGGGGCAAGGGAGGATATGATCTCTATTTTACAGGCATCAAGATACCCGATCCTCCCGCCACCTTTGAAAAATAGCATATAACACTATCTTTGCCTATTCCCTGATCCGGAAAACCGGCGGAGGTTGACCGGCAACCATGTTGTTTTAACCATACAATTCAATATCAAATGAAAAGAGAGTATCGTTTTAAAAGAGCATTAAGGGCCACTTTCATAACCCTGTTCGCCACTATTGCCCTTACAGGTGCAAAAGGCCAGTTAGCACCCGAGACCAAAGAGAGAATAGATGAGATATTTATAGCCTGGGATACAGCCTGGACACCTGGTGTTGCGGTAGCGGTTGTTCATGATGGCAACCTTGTCTACTCCAATGGCTATGGTCTCGCTAATCTTGAATATGACATACCGGTAACACCCACCACAGTATTTCATATAGCCTCTGTATCCAAACAATTTACCACTTTCGCCATACTGCTTCTTGAAAGAGAGGGGAAGCTCTCACTGGACGATGAGGTACAGAAGCATATTCCCGAGCTTGCGGACTTTGGCGTACCGGTAACCCTTAGGCAAATGGCCCACAACACCAGCGGACTCAGAGATCAATGGAATCTTCTGGGTATGGCAGGATGGCGTCTGGATGATGTAATAACCACAGATCAGGTGCTCAGGCTTTTATCGCGCCAAAGGGAACTCAATTTCACCCCGGGCGATCAGTACATGTATAGCAACACAGGCTTCACCCTTCTTGCAGAGGTTGTTGCAAGGGTTTCGGGCCAGAGCTTTGCTGAGTTCACAAAAGAGAACATTTTCGATCCCCTTGGCATGGACAACACCCTCTTCTATGATGATCACAGAAGAATTGTAAGGAATCGCGCCTACTCATATGGCCGCTCCGGAGATGGTTACAACAAAAGGGTTCTTAGTTATGCAACGGTAGGTGCAACGAGCCTCTTTACCACCGTTGAAGACCTTGCCCTCTGGGCGCTAAACTTTGAAAATCCTATAGTGGGCGACCATGAGGTAATAGAGAAGATGAACAGAAGGGGAATCTTTAATAATGGCAGGGAGGGCAATTACGCCCTCGGCCAGAGTATAGGAACATACCGCAATCTTAATATGATAAGTCATGGCGGAGCCGATGCAGGGTATCGCTCATTTTTCGCCAGGTTCCCTGACCAAAGAACCTCGGTAATAGTATTTAGCAACGACGCCTCATTTAACTCAAATAGAATGGCCATGAGGGTGGCCTCAGTGGTTCTGGAAGACCATATTGAGGATACTCCGCCAAGAGAGGAGAGAGAGGAGAGGGAGATCCCGGAAGGAGTTAAACTCCCACAGGCCACACTGGAACGCTACACAGGTCACTTCATGCTACAGCCTGACAACTATGCTATCATTACCCTGGATGATGACACACTCTACTACCATACAACCTCCAACAGGAGAAGGACAAGCCTTATCCCATTATCAGACACAGAGTTTATCACTGAGACAGGAGGGAGCAGAATCAATTTCGAAACCGACCGCCGGGGAGAGCCGGTAAGGCTGATTCTGAGACCGAACAGAGACTCCGTTACGGCAGAGAGAGTCGAGCCCTTCATACCCGAAGAGGCAGATCTGGATCAATATACAGGTGAGTATTACAGTCAGGAGCTGGATATAACCTACATCCTCACCGTTTCGGAAGGAAGAGATGGTAACCGCCGGCTTACTGCAAATCATGTAAGGCTCGGTACCATGACAATGTCACCGCTGACACCTGACCACTTCTCAGCCGGCCAATGGTTCATCAACAGGGTTACCTTTATACGCGATGAAAACGGAGAGATAAACGGAGCCAGAATGTCCGGAAGCAGGGTAAGAAATCTCTGGTTCGAGAAGCGATAGTAATGTCCGGAACTTATAAATAGGGGTATGCCTTGCCGTCATATACCAAAAGGTAGCGGAGGGCAGGGTAATGATTAAGCTGCAAAGAGATAATTAATCAACAACTTAAAGGAATAGAAGAGATGAAGAGAGCAGGTTTTCTGATATTTACAACCGCCGCTATCCTGTTGGCCGGTCTCACCCTTAGGGGAGCTGAAACCAGAACTTCAGGACATGAAGATCTCAATGACCTGAGATGGCTCGACACCTACATTGAAGAGGCGGTAAGGCAGTGGCAGGTTCCCGGACTTGCGGTCGCCGTTGTAAGGGGTGAAGATGTAATATACGCTGAAGGCTTTGGCGTTAAGAAACTCGGTGAGAATGACCCTGTTGACAGGCACACGCTTTTCGGTGTTGCATCTACAACCAAGGCTATGACTGCAGCAGCACTTGGGTTGCTTGTAGACGAAGGGGTTCTGCACTGGGACGACAGGGTGAGAGATCATCTCCCCTGGTTCGAGCTGTCTGACCCCTGGGTCTCAGAGAATGTCACCATCAGGGATCTTCTTGCCCATCGGGTCGGGATAGGCCGGATGACAGGTAACAGGCTGCTCTTTATGCCCTCAAGAGACCAGAGAACAATAATGGACCATATCCGCTATCAGCCCTTCCAGTCAACCTTCAGGTCGCGCTATGTATACAGCAATGTGATGTATATGGTTGCCGGTATGGTTGTGGAAGCTGCCTCAGGAATGAGCTGGGACGAATTTATGGCCAGTCGGCTTTTCGCACCTCTTAACATGAGCAATTCCAACACCTCTATCACCATGATAGATGATGGGGCCAATGCAGCATGGCCTCACCAGAAGATAGATGGTGTTATTGAGACCATTCCAAGAAGGAATTTTGACAATGTCGGTGCAGCAGCATCTGTCAACTCATCTGTCTACGATATGGCGCAATGGATGATACTTAACCTGAATGATCCCGGAGCTTATAAGGGAGAACGCATTATAAGCCGAAGGGTAATGAATGACATGATGCAGCCATCATGGGCCAACAACTCATCAAATCCGCGCACCGACAATATAACCGCTTACGGACTGGGATGGAACCTAAACTATTATGGTGGTTACAAGCGGGCTGTGCATGGCGGAGCGGCCGACGGCATGAACACCACCCTGATTCTTGTTCCCGAACTTGATCTGGGTATAGTGGTAGTATGCAACATATTCAGTAATGTAAGAACCGCCATCGCAAACACTGTTTTGGACCATTTCATGGGTATTGAGCGCGATACAGACTGGAGTGACAGGCTTTACAGAAGCTATCAGGCATCACTCAGATCGACTCTTCAGAGAAGAGAGGCGATCGAGAATCAGAGAATCGCCGGCACAGCTCCCTCCCTGCCACTTGAGTCATACACAGGCAACTACTATCATGAGGTTTATGGTGACCTGAAGATAGTTATAGGCGAGAGTGGCAATCTTGAGCTTCGTTTCTGGGATGACCCGCTCACCTTTGCCGATGCAGAACACTGGCATCTGGAAACATTCAGAGCGTCATGGCACAACAGGGCAATGAGAGAGAAGTTTGTCACCTTCACAATAAATGAGTATGGCAGGGTTGACGGCATCAATGTAACCTTCACATTAAGGCCCTCAATGATACAGGCCGGAATATACCCCGCCAGCTCCTCAAGAAGGGTTCTATACAGAAGAACCGGCGATCTGGCCCGTTAATCTGCGGGCAGCCTCAACGGTATTCATCAGCAGGGAGACTATTGTCATGGGGCCCACGCCTCCGGGCACCGGTGTAATGTAACTGCACAAAGGAGCTACAGATTCAAAATCGACATCACCTGCAAGGCGCCATCCGCTTTTGGTGGTATCTGATTTAACCCTTGTGGTTCCGACATCGATAACCACCGCACCCTCCTTGACCATATCGGAGGTGACAAATGATGGAGACCCTATTGCCGCAATGAGTATGTCAGCTTCAGAGGCTATCCCTTTGAGGTTATCTGATCTGCTGTGAAGCAGAGTGACAGTTGCATCTACCCCCTTTTTAGACAGGAGTATACTCAATGGCCTTCCGACAATATTGCTTCTGCCAATAACAACACACCTCTTCCCCGAAACGGAGATATCATATCTTTTGAGTAGTTCAAGAATACCAAAAGGGGTTGCCGATATAAAAGATGGCATACCAAGCACCATCCTGCCGACATTTTCGGGATGAAAGCCGTCAACATCCTTATCGGGAGATACCGCACTTACAACCGCATCCTCGCTTATATGAGGGGGCAGGGGTAGCTGAACAATAAAACCATCGACATCCTTATCAATATTTAGCCTTCCGATTTCAGCCAGAAGCCTCTCTTCACCGATGGTATCGGGAAAGCGCAGCAGGGTCGATTCAATACCCACCTCACTACAGGCCTTCACCTTATGTGCCACATAAGTCTCACTGGCACCATCACTACCCACCAGTATGGCAGCCAGTCTGGGCGCTCTGGCACCACTCTGTCTGATAAGAGAGACATCATTCCTTATCTCCTCCTTAATCTGTGATGCTATACCCTTGCCGTCAATTAGTTTGTACATAGTACTGTTTTAAGTATTTATTGAATATGCGGTCTATCTTCTTCCCTTACCGAGCATGCCTGCAGGAGTGGCACCCCGTGACATCTTTTTCATCATCTTACGGGTCTCATCGAACTGCTTTAAGAGCCTGTTAACCTCCTGTATAGATGTCCCGCTTCCCGAGGCTATACGCTTTCTTCTGCTACCGTTTATCAGTGAAGGAGTTGAGCGCTCTTCCGGTGTCATACTTCCTATTATAGCCTCAATACCCCTGAAAGCATCGTCATCTATATCAAGATTCTTGACAGCCTTTCCTACACCGGGTATCATCGACATCAGGTCCTTTACATTACCCATCTTTTTGATCTGCTCTATCTGGGAAATAAAGTCATTGAAATCGAACTGGTCTTTTGCAATTCTTTTCTGCAGTTTGCGTGCCTCATCAGCATCATACTGCTCCTGAGCCTTTTCAACCAGTGACACCACATCGCCCATGCCCAGTATACGGTCAGCCATTCTGTCCGGATGAAACAGATCGAGGGCGTCACTCTTCTCTCCTGTGCCGATAAATTTAATGGGCTTATTTACTACAGCCTTTATTGAGAGTGCCGCCCCTCCCCGGGTATCACCATCGAGCTTGGTCAGAACCACTCCGTCGAAGTCGAGCCTCTCGTTAAACTCCTTTGCGGTATTTACCGCATCCTGACCTGTCATGGCATCTACCACAAAAAGGGTCTCATGAGGAGAGATAGCTCTCTTCACAGATGCGATCTCATCCATCATCTCCTCATCGATAGCAAGCCTTCCTGCTGTGTCAATTATAACAACATTGCACCCGCTCTTTCTGGCCTCCTTTACTGCATTTTTTGCAATGGCAACCGGGTTTTTATTACCCTCTTCGGTATATACGGGAGCCCCAACAGACTCACCAAGCACCTTCAGCTGCTCAATAGCTGCCGGTCTGTAGATATCACAAGCGGCAAGCATCGGCGTTTTTCCTCTTCTGGACTTAAGCATAGCGGCCAGCTTGGAACAGAAAGTTGTCTTACCGGATCCCTGCAATCCGGCAACAAGTATAACAGAAGGATTTATCTTTATATTTATATCTGCATGCTCCCCGCCCATGAGCTTTGCCAACTCATCATGAACTATCTTTATCATCATCTGCGAGGGCTTAACGGCATTGAGCACATTCTGTCCCAATGCCTTCTCCTTGACCGTATCTGTAAACTGCTTGGCAATTTTGTAGTTGACATCTGCATCGAGAAGGGCACGGCGAACCTCCTTAAGGGTTTCGGCAACATTTATCTCGGTTATCCTCCCCTCCCCTTTAAGTAACCTGAACGACCTGTCAAGCTTTTCACTTAAACTCTCAAACATATCTCTCTGCTTATATTATATATTACCTCTCCCACATACCGGCAAGAATGGTTGACGGAATCGGGAAAAAATTCACATCCTTTCAGGCATCTCAATACCGAGTAACCACATCCCCTTCCCTATTACCCCGGATACAAGCCGTGAAAGCTCTATTCTGAAAAACCTTCGCTCCGGTTCACTCTCATTCAAGATAGAGAAGTCGTGGTAAAACTGATTAAACTCTTTTGCCAGATCATATACATAGTTGGCTATCAGAGAGGGATTCATCTCATCTGATGCCGAGGCAATGATGTGGGAAAATCGCCTCACCGCTTTAATGATAGAGAGCTCCTTCCCGTTAGGCACAAATTGTTCAGAAAGGGATTGTGAACCATCCCGGTAACCAATACCATCGGCCCTACGGAGAACTGACATAATCCGGGCAAAAGTATACTGTATGAAGGGGCCGGTATTACCATTGAAATCGACCGACTCTTCAGGATTGAAAGTCATATTTTTCTTAGGGTCAACCTTAAGTATGAAGTATTTAAGCGCTGCCAAACCTATTTTGCGATATATTTCGCGACGCCGCGACTCCTCAATGGCATCGAGCTTACCGAGCTCTTCTGACATAGTCTCGGCAGTAGCGATCATCTCATCTATAAGCTGGTCAGCATCAACCACCTTACCCTCTCTGGATTTCATTTTCCCTTCCGGGAGCTCGACCATGCCATAAGAGAAGTGATAAAGTTCTGAAGCCCATGGATATCCTAGTCGTGCCAAAAGAGCCTTAAGCACCTGGAAGTGGTAATTCTGCTCGTTACCGACAACATAGACAGATCTGTCAAATTGATACTCCTCATGCCTAATAACAGCTGTTCCAAGATCCTGGGTAATATAGACGGCAGTACCATCTGCCCTGAGTAAAATTTTACGATCAAGTCCGTCATCACTGAGATCAGCCCATACAGAGCCGTCACTCTCACTATATACCAAACCTTCACTAAGTGCCTCCCTGACTATCTCCCGGCCCCTCAGATAGGTATCGGACTCATAGTATATTTTGTCAAATGAAACACCAAGCCGGCTATAGGTCTCATCAAAGCCCTCATATACCCACTCATTCATCATCTTCCATATACTTACCGTTTCACTATCTCCTGCCTCCCACCTACGAAGCATCTCACGCGCCTCTCTCATAAGCGGCGCCACTTCAACCACGCTTTCCGGGTCAACACCTTCGGATATAAGGCGTTCTCTCTCATTCCTGAACTCCTTCTCGAATAGCACATAGTATTTTCCTACCAGATGATCTCCCTTCAGGCCTGACGAGGATGGGGTCTCCCCGTTCCCATACTTAAGCCAGGCCACCATCGATTTGCAAATATGTATACCCCTGTCATTAACGATGTTAGTCTTTACCACCTTTAGACCGTTGGCTTCCGCTATGCGACATAGTGAGAAGCCCAGCAGGTTATTCCGGATATGTCCGAGATGAAGAGGTTTGTTGGTGTTGGGTGATGAGTACTCAATAACTACAGTAGGAGAGTCTCCTGACACCGTTCTGGTACCAAAGTTGACATTCCCGGCCATCTCCCGGAACATGTTGGTCCAGATACCGGGGGAAATAACCAGGTTAAGAAACCCCTTGATTACATTGTAGGAGATAATCTCAGGGCGGGCTGAAACAAGATATTTTCCAATCTCATCTCCGGTAACTTCCGGTGAACGGGACGAGTATCTGGTAAGAGGGAACACTATGACGGTAAAGTCTCCTTCAAACTCACGCCTTGTCTCCTGAACCTGCACCTGTTCGCTATCTATGCTCTTCATGTACAGAGCATCAATGGCCTCTGAAATATAGCTCCTTATTATAGTCTCCATAGGGTATCAATAGTGAGGTGCAAATATAGTGATTTAATGGGGTTATTCTAATTACAGGCAGCCGGTAGAGAGAGTACAGCAGCCCGTCAGGATTTGGTTAAGATAACGCACAGGTATGATCTGATCGGAGATACCAGAGATAAGTTCAGGACATAATTGCCAAACTATGTTAAATTAAGCACTCTCTTTGACCACCACCACTCTATTTTTGACGAATGAAACCATTTTTCTCATCAAGATAACATACTTTTGAAGCTGGTTCAACATACCGGTTTAACAGTTCATGATTTCGGGAAAAAAGAACCTCCGTAATAACGGGTAACAGCAAGATGGTAGCACTGCAGGATTTGAATATCGAAGCAACGGAGAAGACCCCACAGGTCGAATTCAACGCCTTTACCGGTGATCTTATACTTTCAGGAAGATCTATACCGGAAAATGCATCAGACACCTATACCCCTGTTTTAAACTGGATCAAAGAGTATATTAATGACCCCAGGAAAGTGACCAACTTCCGCATTAACCTTGAGTACTTCAACACCTCTTCCTCTATCTGGATAGCAAAAATCACAAGGAATCTTGCATCATTTCCCGATCCTGACTCTCTCCTCTTCATCCATCTCTATTTCCACTATGATGAATTTGAAGATATGGAAGAGGAAGATATAAAAGAGGTTCTCTCTCCCATTATCGACTCCCTTCCTGACGAGAGAATAAGTGTCGGAATGAAACTTCATGGGATAGACTCTGAAGGTATAGCACAGGCCGAAACCACCATCCTAATTTAATCTCCGCTGCCCACCTCCCTACCTGCCCCGGAAAATATGAACTACCTGAAGTTTCAATAAACCCATTTTTTATAGCTACTTTAGCGTGCCGGAGATAACAGCGTGCAGATAGTTCTGTCTGCAGGCTGAGAAACTCTCCCTTGCCAGAGTAAAACCACAACTGGTTAATAAATAGGTTACAGTATGTTTTTCAAAGAGGCTAAAGAGCGAGCTGACTATCTGAGAAGAGAGATAGAGTATCACAACGATCTCTACTATAATAAGAGCGCTCCCCTGATAAGCGACTATGAGTTCGACACTCTCCTTAAAGAGCTTCAGGAGATAGAGAAGGTCTTCCCGGAGCTTCAAAGCCCCGATTCACCTTCACAAAAAGTCGGTAGCGACAGATCTGCCATATTTTATCAGCATCCCCATAAATACCCGATGCTATCGCTGGCCAATGTCTACTCCCGGAATGACCTTGGTGAGTTTGACCGCAGGGTAAAGAAGAGGGCGGGCGACGATGTAAGATATGTCTGTGAACTCAAGCTTGACGGGGTCTCTATAAGCCTTATATATTCCAGAGGACAATTTCTTAGGGCCCTCACCAGAGGAGATGGGGAGGTGGGCGACGATGTCTCAGCCAATGTCCTTACCATACCATCTGTTCCGGTCAGTATAGCATCAGAAGGCATACCCGGCTCTTTTATTGTCAGAGGTGAGATCGTTATGGAGAAGGAGCCCTTCAGAATCATGAATGAAGAGAGGGTCAGGGAGGGTCTGCAGCCGTTTGCAAATCGCCGTAATGCTGCATCAGGAACCCTGAAGCTGCACGACAGCACAATTGTTGCACTACGGCCCCTTGAGTGCTACCTTTACAGCCTGCTTGAAGAGGAGACTGGTGAAGATAGCCACTACAGCAAGAGAGAGATGCTCCCCGAATGGGGATTTAAGACAGATGGTAATGCGAGGCTCTGCAGTAATATCGATGAGGTTTTTCAATATATCGACTATTGGGAAAAAGAGAGAGATAATCTGCCATTCGACATAGATGGTGTGGTAGTTAAAGTTGATAGCCTCAGCCATCAGGCCCTTCTTGGCAGTACATCCAGAATACCAAGATGGGCAATCGCCTATAAGTATAAGGCTGAGCAGACCGCCTCCAGACTGCTTTCAGTAACATTTCAGGTAGGGCGAACCGGGGCAGTTACGCCGGTGGCAAACCTTGAGCCGGTAAAGCTGTCAGGAACCACAGTTAAAAGAGCCTCGTTGCACAATGCAGATCAGATAGCTCTTCATGACATCCATTACAACGACACCCTCTTTATCGAGAAGGGTGGTGAAATTATTCCAAAAATCACGGGGAGAGATCTCTCATTGAGGGTAGAGGGTTCAGAACCGATAACCTTCCCCGACAACTGTCCGGAATGCAACACCCAACTTACCAGAGATGAAGGGGTTGCAGGATACTACTGCAGCAACAACAAGGGGTGCCCCCCCCAGATCAGAGGAAGGCTGGATCATTTTGCCGGCAGAAAAGCTATGGATATAGAAGGTCTGGGAGAAGAGACTATAGGTCAGCTGGTTGCCAGAGGCATGGTCAAAGACATTGCCGACCTCTACAGTCTCAGCGAAGATAAGCTGGTTTTACTTGACAAGATGGGGGTGAAATCGGCAGAAAACCTGGTGAAATCGATCAAAAAATCTTTAAGTATGCCCTACCATAAAGTTCTCTTTGGTCTGGGCATACGAGGGGTTGGAGAGAGAACTGCAAGGATTGTAGCAACACATTTCCCCGATATAGATACCCTTATGGAAGCGAAATCTGAAGAGTTGAGTTCGATAAGGGACATTGGCACGGTAACCGCATCGTTTATTGAGAACTTTTTTCAAGACAGCGACAATATCTCAGTTATAGAGCGCCTTAAGATGCATGGTATTAATATGTCACAGCAGGAAGAGGGCAAATACAGAAGTGCAGAGGGAGCTGTTCTTAAAGGCAAGACCATTGTTATTACAGGGAAGTTTGAGGAGTTTGATCGTGATGAGTACAAAAGAATCATTGAAGAGGAGTTGGGAGGCAGAGTTACAGGCTCTGTCACAGGGAGCACCACCTTTATACTTGCGGGAGATAGCCCGGGGCCCTCAAAAATGGAGAAAGCCACCAACATGGGTATTGATATATACAGCGAAGAGCGTTTTCTGGACTCTTTTTACAGATCGGTTCAGTAATGGGTCGGTCCCTTTGGAAAAAAACTGTTAGGTTTGCATTATGGAACTATTCAGCAGACTCAGGAGAGTCACAGGCGAAAGGATATTAAAGAGGAGGACTGCCAGATCTGGCAGGAAAAGAGGGTTTGTTAATCTTGATTCCATAAGGTCACTATGTCTGATATGGGATGCTGAACAGAGCAGTGATCTCTCTTCTGTAACACGGTTCCTTAAAGAGATGTCTGACAGCGGACGAGAGGCCCACCTTGCCATTGTCTGTACAGGTAAAAGGGTGCCTGACTCTGTTACGGCCCTCAGGTCCATACTCTTTGTAAAGCGTGAAGACCTCAATCTATTCTATATTCCTAAAGGACAAGATGTTGCTCTCTTTATAAGCAGGCGGTATGATCTTCTTGTTGATGTGAGCTTCAGAGATTTGTTACCACTCAGATATCTTTTCGCTGTTTCCGATGCCACACTCAAAGTGGCTCCTGTTATTGACAGGGGAGGCATAGATTACAACCTTGCTGATCTTATGATAGAGACAGGTGGTAAAAAAGATACGAAGCTATTTCTTAACGAGATGGTTCGCTACCTGAAAATGATTAATGCTCCGGCAGCTGACAGAGAGGGAGGGAGATCAGACGGGAAAATAGTGTCTGAAAATAGCGACATAAAATAACCCTCATGTCGGCAGGGCAAAAGTGCGGCAGATCTATTATACTCTGAAACAGAAAACAATATTTTATTTATGAGGCAATTAAGGGGTACAGGCGTAGCGATGGTTACACCATTTAACAGCGACATGAGCATTGACTTCTCATCAATGGAAAAAATCCTCAACCATATTATAGAGGGCGGAGTCAGTTATGTTGTAGTTTTAGGTACAACAGGAGAGGCTACAACTCTTTCTGATGAAGAGAAGCAGGCGGTTATATCATTTACTGTAGAGAGTACTGAGGGGAGAGTACCCGTCATTGCAGGAGTTGGCGGCAACAATACCGGCTCGGTTATAGACTCAATTCTCTCTCTTGATCTGGAGGGTGTAGACGCACTGCTTTCTGTATCGCCATGTTACAATAAACCAAGCCAGGAGGGGCTCTATCAGCACTACAAGGCCATAGCGACATCCTCTCCCCTGCCCGTAATACTCTATAATGTACCCTCACGAACCGCCGGCAACATTACCGCAGAGACCACACTTAGGCTTGCACATGATTTCAGCAACATTGCGGGTATAAAAGAGGCCTCCGGCGATATGTGTCAGGTAATGAAAATTATCAGAGACAGACCTGGGGAGTTCAAGGTTATATCGGGCGATGACATGACTGCACTTCAGATTATTGCAGCAGGAGGTGATGGGGTAATATCTGTACTGTCGAATGTCTACCCTTCTGAATGGAGTAAGATGGTATCACTTGCTCTGAATGAAAACTTCAGCGAGGCAAGAGATATACATTACAGACATCTGGATCCGATAGAGATGCTGTTTGAAGATGGCAACCCTGCTGGTATAAAAGCGTTTCTCTACGCGATGAGTTTGTGCAAAAACAAGCTAAGGTTGCCACTGGTACCGGTTAATAGCGATCTTTATGGCAGAATCAGCAGTTTCGTAAAAACTTACTGAGGCGGTCCGCCAGGGCCTGCCTCTGTTGCTGCCTGAGATCCCGGCTTCCCGTGACAATGCTTATACTTCTTACCGCTGCCGCAGGGGCATGGTTCATTTCTTCCCACCTTCTTTTCAACCCTTACCGGCTGTGCAGCCCTCTGTCTCTGATCACCGGGAGCTCTTCCGCCATCCAGTTCAGGCCTGGATGTTCTCAGGTTGCTCATATCGGTACGCCTTTTTCGCTCGGCCTCTTTAACATCATCTGCAGATCCGGTTGGGATATAGCCCTTCATAAG
>SLNP01000104.1 GCA_007132995.1 Bacteroidales bacterium
GCCTTCGTACGGCCCTATCTGCTGCGCTATATAGCCCCCTCTGACGGATATGAATCGATGCCGGTTCCTTCAATGGCAAATTATGGCTTCTCATGGTTTGCCAGGTACTCACTGCTTATGATCTTTATTCATCATACTGTTCTCTTCTATATGGAGGTGTTCAGGTTCGATGATTTTTTCAGAACCCTTCTGAGGGTGCTCTTAAGTACTCTTTTCTCCTGGGTCGTTTTGCTGCTGGCAGAGCGTTACCGTGCTTCGTTTAAACCCACAGCCAGATGAATGATCGCTATCTCAACAGGCGCCACCTGATATCGGCAATGGCCGTGGTAGCAGCGCTGGTGCTATTAGGCAGACTGTTTCATATTCAGGTTGTTGATGACTCCTACAGCCGTTTCGCTGAGAGGAATGTTGTGAGATATGTTACCAGATATCCGGCGCGGGGAATGATATATGACCGTAACGGAGAGCTGATGGTTTACAATCAGCCTGCCTATGACCTTATGGTGATACCCGCCCAGACTACTGAGATGGATACCGCCGGCCTCTGTGATATGCTCGGAATTACCCGCGAGTCGTTTATAAGCCGCATGGAGGCCGCCTCCTCATACTCCCGCCTTGTCCCCTCTCTTTTTGTACGGCAGCTATCGTCCGAAACATATGCCATGCTTCAGGAGACCCTTTTCCGCTTCCCCGGCTTTTTTGTTCAGAGCAGGAGTCTCAGAGACTACTCCCTGCCGGTTGCTGCACACCTGGTGGGCTATATAGGTGAGGTTGACCGTCGCACAATAGAGGCCGATGAGTACTATCGCCCGGGCGATTACTATGGCATCTCCGGTATTGAGAGAAGTTATGAAGAGGCTTTAAGGGGAACCAAGGGGGTGTCGGTATATATGGTAGATGTTCATGGTCGCAGAAGCGGTTCATTCCGCGACGGAGCGATCGACAGCGACCCTGTGCCCGGGAAGGATATTGTCACCACCATAGATCTTGAACTTCAGGCTTATGGAGAGTTGCTTATGCAGAACAAGAGAGGCAGCATAGTCGCAATAGAGCCCGCGACAGGTGAGATACTCGCCATGGTGACGGCTCCGTCGTACGACCCCTCTCTCCTTGTAGGCAGGGCAAGGTCTGAAAACTTCAGGTCGCTGCAGTCGGATACCCTCAACCCGCTGTTTAACAGGGCTATTATGGCAGCCTATCCTCCCGGTTCGGCATTCAAGCCTTTTGTTGGGCTTATAGCGATGCATGAAGGGGTTATAACTCCGGATATGAGATTCGAGTGTGCTCCGGGATATCGTTTCGTAGGGTGTCACAGCCACCACCTTCCCCAGGACCTGCCCGGAGCCATAATGAGCTCATGCAACGCCTATTTCTGTCAAATTTTCAGACGCATAATTGAGAACAGCTCATTCGGTTCGGTATCGGAGGCATATAGCGGTTGGAACCAGAGGCTTCACAGCATGGGGTTTGGCAGCAGGCTTACCGCCGATCTTATGAATGAACTGCCCGGTTTTATTCCCGAACCCGCCTATTATGACCGTTTTTACGGAGAGGGAGGGTGGAGGGCCCTTACCATTATCTCTCTCGGTATAGGCCAGGGTGAGATAATGACGACCCCCCTGCAGCTGGCCAACGGAATGGCCTCTATTGCCAACAGGGGTTACTACTACAGACCCCATCTTGTAAGGGCGATAGATGGCGAACAGCCCGGAGAGCTTATAGCTGCAAGGGTTGAGACAGGCATAGACTCTCTCGACTATACTCATGTTATAGAGGGTCTGAGCCGGGTGGTGCATGGAGGCGAGGGGGCCACTGCAAGGCATATTGCCCTGCCCGAAATTGAGATTTGCGGAAAGACAGGTACTGTCCAGAATCCACACGGTGAGAACCACTCGGTATTTGTGGCATTCGCTCCGAGAGAGAACCCGCAGATCGCTATCGCGGTAGTGATAGAGAATGCCGGTTTCGGGAGCACCTATGCAGCGCCGGCCGCCAGCCTGATGATAGAGAGATATCTTACCGGAACCGTCACCAACAGGTGGCGGGAGGAGCATATATTGAACTTTAGCACATTAGCTGCTGATGAAGAGGAGTATTAACATAGTGTCGAACCTTGACTGGTTCTCTGTGGCGCTCTGGCTGACCATATCTGTCATAGGCTGGATCAATATATATGCCACAGGGTATGATGACCGTCATACAGGCATAATGGACTATTCACAGCAGTATGGCAAGCAGCTTATATGGCTGCTGGCTTCAGTTGTGGTAGCCGCTGTGGTGATATTGACAGACAGCAGGTTTTACCACCTCTTCTCTTACGCCATTTACGGCGGGGCGCTCTTTTCGCTGGTGCTGGTACTGATATTTGGCAAGGAGGTTAACTCTTCGCAGTCGTGGTTCGAGATAGGGGGCATAAGCCTGCAGCCCGCTGAATTTGCCAAGGTGGCTACAGCACTCGCCCTGGCCCGCTACATCGATGGAAGGAACATAAATCTTACCAGTACGGCAAGTCTGTTGAAGTCTCTTGCCATTGTGCTATTGCCTGTTGCGCTGATATTGTTGCAGCCTGATCTTGGTTCGGCGGTGGTATATGCTGCCTTTGTATTTGTCCTCTACAGAGAGGGTCTCAACCCCTTTATCTTTCTATCCGGAATAGTTGTGGTGGTTCTCTTTTTTGTGGCTGTGATTTTTGAAGAGCTATACAGCACTATGGTCATCATGGCCGTAGCAATGGTCGGTGTGGCCCTGATGTCACGAAGATATATGATGACGCTTACCCTTGCGGTTGCCATTGCCGGGGTGGCTGCGGCCACCCTCCTGCTTGACCGTGCAGCCGGCTTTAACATAGGAGCCGACAGGGCGTTGATGGCCGGTGCCGTGGCAGCAACCCTTCTTATGGTATGGTATAATTTCCGGTTCAGGATTAGAAGATGTATGGTGCTGCTTCTATTTATGACAGCCTCTATCTTCTACATATATACGGTCGACTATGTTTTTCATGAGGTTCTCAGGCCGCATCAGAGAGAGCGTATAAATATTGTTCTGGGAGTTGAATCGGATCCGCTCGGGGCAGGCTACAATCTTCATCAGTCTATGATATCGATCGGGTCGGGAGGCCTGACCGGAAAAGGGTTCCTCCAGGGAACCCAGACCAAGTTTCGGTTTGTACCCGAACAGAGCACAGATTTTATTTTCTGCACGGTAGGTGAGGAGTGGGGCTTTTTGGGGTCTGCCGCCGTTATAGTGCTCTATCTGGTTTTGCTGATGCGAATACAGTATGTTGCCGAGAGGCAGAGGTCGGTCTTCTCGAGAGTTTATGGCTACAGCCTGTTCTCGGTTCTTTTTCTGCACTTTTTTATCAATATAGGCATGACCGTGGGGCTGGTTCCGGTAATAGGGATCCCACTGCCCTTCTTCAGCTATGGCGGCAGTGCCTTGTGGGCCTTTACCGCAATGCTTTTTATTCTGCTGAGACTCGATTCCGAGAGGCGAAGCAGGCTTCTGTGACATAGAGGCATGGGTAACCCCTCTCTTTTTACGGGATACTGCCAGAGATATTTACGGTATCATTACCGGGTAATATGGCTTGCTTGCCCGCCCGTCAGGAGATTCCCGTAGGCTGTATGAGGTTATTGCCGCGGGCGACATGACCTCTGCTCTTGCTGAGCAGGCCTTTCAGAAAGGTATCCTGATGCGATGTGATATCTGTATATCGAAGTCATTCTCGACATAGTCTATCAGCTGGGGGAAGAACTCCATGAAGTCTTCATTGAGCGAGTAGTAGTTGCGCTTTAACATTTTAACTGCAAACCGTGCTTCGTTGGGAAGTGTGGTACGCCTGCTCATGGTGCGAAGCACATGCTTTATGCCGCTTACCGTCTGGTAGCTCTCAATCCAGTTGTTGATGATAAAGAAGGGGAAGCTGGCCTTAACCTTGTCGGGCAGTATATCAAGATTGTTTACCATGGCCCTGTAGAAGTTGTATGTTACACTCTCCAGGGGGCGCCGGGAAAAGAAATCCCACTCGCGGGTAAGGAAATGGTCGTACAGAATATCAACAACAACACCGGCATATCTGTGATATTTCCTTGTAAAATGAATCTTGCTGCGATGAACAACCGGGTGTCTGTCTGTAAAGTCATCAATATGGCGGTGCAGAATTATACCTCTTCGTACAGGCTCGGTATATTTGAGGTAGTCACGCCCTTTTACATAGTCTCCTATGTAGTTGCCTATTATGACCTTCTCAGAGTCACCTGAAAGATATATGTGAGCCAGTACATTCATTTGCAACTCAATACTACAAAGAATTTACCACATAGTGTCGACCGGAAGAGAAAAATAGTCAACATATTATTAAACC
>SLNP01000124.1 GCA_007132995.1 Bacteroidales bacterium
AGATAGCCGCCGTCAGAAATAGCAGAAATAGCAGAAATAGCAGTGTAATACCCCAGGCCACGATTCTCCGTGGTGGTGTTCCCATAATCTCCCTTACAGGTTCGGAATGAACTATCTGCTCGTCTCTTCTGCTCATAGCTAACCTCCGAGTTCCAGCTGGTTTTTTATAAGTTTATAATAGGCACCCCTTTTGGCTACGAGAGTCTGGTGATTGCCTGTTTCGGTTATTACACCGTTGTCGAGAACAACTATCTTATCTGCATTGCGCACCGTACTTAGCCTGTGCGCTACCACAACTACCGTTCTGCCCCTGAAAAAGTGAGAGAGATTATCAGTTATCCTCTTCTCATTGCCGGCATCGAGTGAGTTGGTTGCCTCATCAAAAATAATGATATCGGGACTCTTATATACAACTCTGGCTATAAGAATGCGCTGCTTCTGCCCTTCGCTCAAACCATGCCCTCCTGACCCTATCCTGGTGTTGTACCTGTTGGGGAGTGACTCAATAAAATCTCTGATATTAGCCACTTCGCATGCCTTCACCATTCGCTCCTCATCGACAGTATTAAATCCGGGAGCTATATTATTCGCTATGGTAGCGGGAAATATGAATCCGTTCTGCATTACCGCTCCGGTGTAGTCACGCCACACCTTAAGGCTTATATCTGACAGCCTGTTATTACCAACGATTATCTCTCCAGCCACAGGTTCATAAAAGCCCATCAACAGCTTCAGCAGTGTTGTCTTGCCGCTGCCGCTTGTGCCCACTATGGCGGTAACCATATTCTCCTCTATCACCAGATCTATGTTGCGCAGGGCGTAGGGCGAGCGGGGGCCCTCATACTGAAAGGAGACATTATTGAGGTATATTTTCCTTGTTGCCGGCAGCCTCTGCAGCTTACCACCGGGACTCTCCTCTTCATTATCCATCTCATGAACCTCTGACAGCCTCTCAAGGCTGATGCCGGCATCCTGGGTTGCCCGCAGGAAAGAGCTTATCTGGCTTAGCGGAACATTCAGCTGGCCGATTATAAACTGTACCGCAAGCATCATACCGAGGGTCATTTCACCCCCTATCACAAGGGTCGCTGCTGTGATGGTGATAAGGATATTGGTTATATCATTTATAAAGGTGGCTCCTGCCGATTGATACTGTACTATTCCCAGGCCCTTCACCCTCACCCTGAAGAGTTCAGCCTGGATATTTTCCCACTCCCATCTCATGCTGTTTTCGCTTCTGGTAAGCTTGATCTCCTGCATGCCGTTCACAATATTGATGAGAGCGCTGTTGCTTGCCGACCTCTTTTTAAATCTTATATGGTCAAGTGTAGATCTTCTCTTCATAAAGAGAGAGATCCAAACCACATAGAGAAGAGACCCGGCAAGGAAGAGTGCCAGTATCTTCAGGCTGTATATTGCAAGAACCAGCCCAAATACAAGGAAGTTGAAGATCGAGAACAGAACATTGAGCGAGGCAGAGGTGAGAAAAGATTCAATGCGTCTGTTATCATCAATACGCTGAAGAATATCTCCTGTCAACCTGCTGTCAAAATATGAGAGTGGCAACGACATCAGCTTATAGAGAAATCCCGATATAATTGAGACATTGACCCTTGCACCAATATGCAAAAGCAGCCACCCTCTGATGAACTCGACACTCATGCGGCCGGTAACAAGTGCCAGTTGTGCAAACAGCACCAGATAGATGAATCCGATATCGTTATTGTTTATACCGATATCTATTACCGACTGGGTAAGAAAGGGCAGTATAAGCTGTATAAGACTGGCAAGGAAGAGCCCAAGAATCAGTTGAACAACATACTTACGGTATAGCCTGAAGTGTCTGAAGAGAAACCGGAACCCCCTCTTCCTGTCACCTTCATGCTCCATGTCGTAGAAGGCCGGTGAGGGTTCCAGAATTAATACAAGACCTGCCCTCTCACCATCTATTGTGCTGCCTGCCCACTGCTGTATGAACTGATCTTTGCTGTACTTCACCAGTCCGACCGCCGGATCGGCTACACTAACAGTGTTGCCCTTTATCTTGTGCACGACAACAAAGTGGTTCTGTTTCCAGTGTACAATAGCAGGCAGGGGGACATCTTTCGCCAGCTTTTCAAAGGGGATCCTGACTCCTATGGTTCTGAAGCCGATCGACTCGGCAGCTTCTGACAGCCCCAGGAAGGAGACCCCTTCGCGGGTAATGTAACACCCTCTTCTCAGCGACTCAATATTAATACTTTTCCCGTAGTGCCGGGCTATCATTTTAAGGCATGATGGTCCGCAGTCCATTGCATCGGGCTGCCTGAAGAAGGGGAACGGCATCGCTCACTTAAGGGTTTATTGAACGCCTTTAAAGATATAGATTATTTGTCTTAATCGTTACCCCGGATCTTTCCGGTAACGAGCGGCACTCTGCCCTGCCCTTTCGCTATCACCCTGTTTGCTGCAGGGAATTATTCTATATTTGTTGCAGAAACTACGCCGGAATTGCTCAGAAGGTATACAGATAGAAGGTTGGTTGAGGGCTTGCGCAATCAGGATGCAAAGTCAATACGGCACATATATGAGACCTACTACACGATGGTTGAAAAGTATGTGGTTGGTAATGGCGGCTCTGAGCAGGATGTACCCGACATATTTCAGGAGAGCATTATAATACTTCATGAGCAGGTTAATAGTGAGGATTTTAAGCTTACATCCGATCTTAAAGGTTTTTTCTTCGGTATTGTCAGAATAAGATGGAAAAAGGCTCTTGACAGGAGAGGCCGATATATCAGTCTTGAGGAGGATATTGCCGATTATGATTCCAGCGAAGCCTCATATAACGAGCTTCTCTCCGAAACAGGCCCTACCCTTAAGAGGATAATTGCACGGAGCATGTCGAAGCTTAAAGCCAAATGCCGGCTGATATTTCATATGGGTGCAGAAGGGGCCACCGAAGAGGAGATAGTCAAAGCCCTGAACCTTTCGGGCAAAGATGTTTTAAAGGTAACAAGAGGCAGGTGCCGGGAATCTCTTCTCGGCTTTATCAGGAAAGATCCCGATTTCAGCGACGACCTGCTCTGATGGCACGGGAGGCCACCCCGGCCCTCCTGCGGGCCCGCAGAATCAAGGCTGCAACCAATGCCACTATGAGAACAGGGAGTGTCAGCATCAGCGGCAGCACCCATCTGGCGTAAAAGATCGGGCTGTCGTTTCCGTAAAGCACAAGGGTGGCCCAGAAGTAGGGGTGGCCCTGAAGCTGGTGCGAATCTGCAATAAAATCGGCCTTGGCCCTCTGCAGGGCTCTGCTCTTGCTTGTACCTTTTATCAGGTGGTCATACAGCAGCAACACCACATCTGTTGAGTGCATATCATCGACCTCCCACAAAGCCATCACCACCGATCCGGCTCCGGCATTGATAAAGCCCCTTGCAAGACTCATTACACCCTCTCCGCTCCTCATCCTCCCTTCGCCGGTGTTGCAGGAGGGTATCACAACAAGACTCGCCTTCAGCGGAACAGTATATATCTCATAGCTGTTTAGCAGCCCATCTTCGTTACCATCCGGGCCACTGCTGAAGACCATTCTCGAATAGGCGGGAGAACAGTCGTTGATAACGGTATGCATTGCCAGATGCAGAATACGGTAGTGGGGAGCCCTCTGTTTATATACCGACTCGAGTGCATCACTACCCAGGTAGAGTGAGCCGCCATACCTCTCAACTATATAGCTGGCCTCTCTTCTGGCATAGGGAAGGTCTGCCAGAACCTCCCGGGCCTCTGCGCTGCGGGGATTAAGAATATCCTGAACCGTAACCGAATCTTTGTACTCGGGGGCTATTGCCAGTACCCGGTTGCGGAGTGATCTGCCGCTGCCGCCCTTCTCGAAATACATGGTTGCCGAGTAGGTATAGGATATCTCATACTCTTTTACCATAAAGGGGAGTGCCCTGTAGAGTGCTGCATCAGTACCCTTGTCGGATGTCAACAGCGCCTCGAAAGGTATATAGGTGAGGATATTGTCGGGCGAGATAATTACCCTGTCGCTTATCAGGTACCCGAGTGCAGGCTTGAAGAGGAAGTTGTAGAGTTTATGTCCTGCAACGCTGTAACTGTAGAGATCGGCCCTCATATCATCACTGCCAAGGGGGTCTACAAGAAGCTCCCTGAACCGCCCCATAACATCTCTCAGTTCATCGCAGAAGGGTAGTGCCAGAAAGGCCTTTTCCGATCTGTTTATAACAAACATGTATATGGTGGTGTCGGTAACAAGATAGTTAATGTAGTTGCCCCTTCTGCCGGTCATTCTTAGCACATCGTCTGAAGAGGCCACCTCTCTGTTATATTTCGCATTATAGTATTCGGGGTACTCCCG
>SLNP01000051.1 GCA_007132995.1 Bacteroidales bacterium
ACCAAATAACCAAATAACCAAATAACCAAATAACCAAATAACCAAATATAAACAGGTGATGCTATGGGATACAATTTGCGTAACAGGAGTTTTCTGAAACTACTCGATTTTACACCGGAAGAGATTAATTTCCTGCTTAATCTTTCAGTAGACCTTAAAAAGGCCAAGTATGGAGGTTATGAGCAGCAGAGGCTTACAGGAAAAAACATTGCACTTATATTTGAAAAGGCAAGCACCCGAACAAGATGTGCGTTTGAGGTTGCCGCCTTCGATCAGGGTGCTCATGTGACTTACCTCGGGCCAAGTGGATCACAAATAGGTAACAAGGAGTCTATGAAGGATACTGCCAGAGTTTTGGGCCGTATGTATGATGGAATTGAGTACAGAGGATTTGGTCAGAATGTGGTCGAAGAGTTGGCTGAATACTCCGGGGTGCCGGTATGGAATGGCCTTACAAATGAGTATCACCCGACACAAATTCTTGCCGATCTGATGACGATGATGGAGCACTCAGACAAACCACTTCGCCAGATATCTTTCTGCTATCTGGGTGATGCCCGTAACAATATGGGTAATAGCCTTCTGGTTGGTGCCGCCAAGATGGGTATGGATTTTCGTGCAGCAGCCCCTAAGGAGTGTCAGCCTTCAGAAGAGTTAGTCTCTGTTTGTCGTGAAATAGCCAGAGAGACAGGTGCTAAAATTACCATTACTGAAGATCTCGACCAGGCTGTAAAGGGGGTTGACTTTCTTTATACCGATGTATGGGTCTCAATGGGAGAACCCGATTCTGTGTGGCAAAAGAGGATTGAGTTGCTGAAGCCGTATCAGGTTAATGCATCGGTGATTGAGAAGTGTGGTAACAAGAGGGTTAAGTTTTTGCACTGCCTTCCTGCTTTCCACAACAGGGAAACCACCATTGGCGAGGAGATATTTAAGAAGTATGACCTTGATGGAATGGAGGTTACTGATGATGTGTTTGAGTCGGAGCACTCTGTTGTGTTCGATCAGGCAGAGAACAGAATGCATACCATAAAGGCTGTGATGGTCGCAACTCTGGGCTCTTAGGAAATCAGAAAACCCCTTTTATGAAGTGGTAGGCAAAGATGGCAGCGATAGCCAGCTTGATGCCGGTGCCAAACATGAAGCCTATCAGGCTCCCAACTCCTGCACGCAGGGCATGTTGTGCACTGTTTTTATGCAGCAGTTCCAGAAGAAATGCCCCCAGAAAAGGACCCACTATTATTCCCGGGGGTGCGAAGAACAGCCCCACCAGAAGACCTATTGCCGCTCCTATTACCCCATATTTTGAGCCGCCAAACTTCTTTGCGCCCCACATGGGAACAAACCAGTCAATGGCGGTGGCGGCAGCGGCAACCAGCCCTGTAATTAGCAGAAAGCGAGGTGTAAAATCTGCAAATCGGGTTAGGTGTAGTACTACAAGAGAAAGATATGCAAAAGGAGGACCGGGCAGTCCGGGAATAACTGATCCGATAAACCCGCCTATCAACAAAATGATGGCAAGCGATAAGAGCAGATAGTCGGTCATACGGCTGTCGACATTATATCCTGTATAGCATTGTCCCGATCGCCGAAGGAGAGGGGATTATTGGAATGTTAACCGCTCTCAAGATCATCAAAGCTAATGTCGGTAAATTTTTTCCCGGCCTCATTCTGACCCCCGGCAGCCACTACAGTGCTACCGGTCTCTGGAGAGGGTGCAGCGACGGAGTCTCCATCGCTCAATCCGCCTATCTCCAAACTCTCAGTGAGACAGTTCACGAACTTAGAAACATCTTCAGGGTATAGAAAAATGGTGCTTTTGAGCGAAGTTGGCCTGCCATCTTTACCTGTCTTCCTCTTCCTCTCGGTTATGGTGAGGTAGTTCTCCATATTCCTTCCCCTTTTAACATCAAAGTAGTAGGTGCGTGCCCCCGCCTTTACAACACCAGTGTGAATGTTTTCAGGTCTTGCGCCCTCCTGCTCCTTCCCTGTGCCGGTCTGTTTTTCCTGTGAATCTTCCATAATTGGTCGGATAGTGGTTTGGCTTCTCTCTCTATTAAGGTCATTGTGACATACAAAACAAGTTAAAATGGCGATAATATAAAAATATTAACCCTTTTTTTGCTGTGATATGATCCGCTGAAGTGGATGTGTCGCATAATGAACAGATGATGTCGTTATATGTCCCTCTTCACCTGCAAGAGCGCCTGCATAAGGAAATAGTTTTCTGCACGGATATGGGAATAGTTACCATGCTATATCTTTTAAATCAACTATACACCTCCTTTGAAGGAAAATAGCTATTTTTGCAGCTCTTTAAACAGCATGAGGTTCTTCTAGAGTATGATAAGCAGACGGCTACTACGAACAAAGGCACTAATTGTGCTCTACGCATACGACAGAAGGGGTACAGGCGAACTTCCGGTGGCAGAGAAGGAGTTGATAAGAGCTACCGAAAAGGCATACGACCTCTATCTCTACCTACTTGCCCTCTACATTGAGCTTGCAGATCTGTCGCTTGCCAGGATGGAAATAGCCATGAATAAGCGAATGCCGACAGATGAAGACCTCAACCCCAGAAGGAGATTTGTTGATAACCCTTATATCACCTACCTGAGAGAGAGCCCTGAGTTTAACACGGCTCTGGTTGATCATAAAATAAGCTGGAGCGGGAATAGTGAGATAATAAGACTTATATATAACGAGATAGCAGACTGGACTGTTTTTGATGACTATCTTAATGGTGACTGCGCAGATACTCCCGGCGACAGGAAACTCCTTTACCAACTGCTTACCCGCAAAATATTGTCTTCAGACAATCTTATTTCTCATCTTGAAGACTCCTCTATCTATTGGAATGATGATCTTGACTTTGCCGCTCTTATGATCGGTAAGACATTGCGCAGGATTAAACTACATGATTACGACGGAGAACTACTCCTTCCCCTTTTTCGTGATGATGATGACAGGGAGTTTGTGAAAGAGTTGCTGCGGAACGCCATACTGAAGAGCAAATTCCTGCGCGATCTTATTGAAAGGAGTACAACCAACTGGGAGATTGAGCGCATAGCACTTATGGACATACTGGTGATGCAGCTTGCACTTACTGAGATAATCGTTTTTCCTGAAATACCAGTTAAAGTCACTCTTAATGAGTATATTGAGGTGTCAAAGTACTACTGTACCCCTAAAAGCAGTACCTTTATAAACGGTATTCTTGATAAAATTGTCAAGGAGATGAGACAGGAAGAGCTCTTTGTAAAGAGTGGCAGGGGGCTTGTGGGCGAGGGAACCGGCCCTGCACAGTAGCCATGTTGTTTTTGATAGTAAAGCGCTTATGTATGAGCGATATTATTACTTACATAAATGTACATAAATAAATAGTTTAGAGTATGGGATATTTTTCTTACATTTCACTAATGGCAGCACCACAGGGCGAAGGTAGCCCTCTGGGAATGTTCCTTCCGCTGATTCTGATATTCGTGGTCTTCTACTTCTTTATGATAAGGCCGCAGATGAAAAGACAGAAGGAGCTTAACAGCTACAGGAACTCTCTGCAAAAGGGAGACAAGATAGTTACCACCGGTGGCGTTTACGGTAAGGTGACCGATGTAAAGGATAATGTTGTAACCGTCGATGTAGGCAACGAGGTCAGACTCCGTATAGATAAGAGTGCCGTACTTAAAGATCCGTCAGACCTGCAAAGAAAGTAGAGCTGAATGGTATTATGGGGCATAGAGACCAGGATAGAGATAAAACTCCTGTAAAGAAGAGGAGGTGGGTCCCTGACCGGGATACAATGATTTTTTTCTTCTTCCTGATTCTCTCTTTCTTCTTCTGGTTTCTAAATAATCTGAGCAAGGATGTACATACAGTTGTCAGCTATCCTGTAAGATATGTAAATCCACCCACGGACAGGGTCCAGAAGGGGGAACTCCCAGGAAGACTGAACCTTGTAGTCAGAGGATCCGGATACTCTCTTTTGCAACTGAGAATGTCTGGTGGCAGGAGTCCTGCCATCGTAGATATGACCCGAACAAGACACCTTATGAAGCCGGTCGGGGAATCTGATGTCTCATATCTTCTTACGGATGATCTTAGCGATATATTCTCAAGGCAATTGAGGGCTGACTTCGATATTGTCACTATCGAGCCTGATACTCTCTTTTTTCATTTTGATGAAATTATGTCCGCCATGGTACCTGTGGTGCCCGATATAGTGATCACTACCGACCGACACTACCGGGTCAGGGGAGCACCGATGGCCGATCCGGATTCGGTAATGGTTACAGGACCCCGGAATATTGTCGATACCCTGTCGAAAATATTTACTGTAACAAGGGAGATGTCAGGGGTTAACCGTACTACCGATGTCACCCTTCAACTTGCAGTAGACGGTTCGTTGTCGGTTAATCCGAGAAGGGTCTCGGTCAATATACCTGTTGAGCAGTTTACAGAGGCGAGGCTGAATCTTGAGGTGGAGATAATTAACAACAGGGAGGGGATTGTTGTACGAATGTTCCCGCCGGAGGTGACAGCTACCATACTTGTTGCTCTCTCCGATTACAACAGGCTGCAGGAGTCAAATGTCAGAGCCGTTGTTGATCTTGAATCCATTGATCTTCACGGTGTCGATAAATTACCTGTTCAAATTGTAAACCTTCCTTCGTATGTAGAGGTTGTTAGACACACTCCAAGGGAGCTGGACTTCCTTATAGAGAACCGTGATCTGAATTGACAACACCGTATAGAGATATATAATAGGGATGAGAGTAGGTGTTACAGGTGGTATCGGAAGCGGTAAAACTATTGTTTGCAGGATATTTTCGCTGCTGGGGGTTCCTCTGTTTGATGCCGATAAACAGGCGGCTTTAATTATGGACAATGAGGTGGCTGTAAGAGAGAAACTCGTGGAGATTACGGGAAGAGATCTCTATAGCTCAGGCAGACTGGACAGGGCGCTGCTTGCATCTATTATCTTTAGCGACAGCGAGAGCCTTCAGAGGGTGAATGAGCTGGTTCATCCCCTGGTTAAGGAGCGCTTTTTAACCTGGAGTGAAAAACAAAAGGCCCACTATGTGATTATTGAGGCTGCAATTCTCTACGAGAGCGGATCTGATGAACTGACAGACCGCGTTATAACGGTTACAGCCCCACTAAGCCAGAGGGTGAAGAGGGTAATGAAAAGAGACGGAGTGAGCCGAAGTGATGTGATGTCCAGAATTGATAACCAATACGATGACAGAGAGAGAGAGAGTCTGGCCGACTACCTGATAGCCAACGGTGAGGGTGATATGGTTATTCCACAGATTCTGTCTGTTCACAGCGATATAGTTAGTTCGGTGCAGAGGGCTGACTCATCACACAAATGACTGTTCTTGCTATTAATTGTATGAAATAAAATACCAGTACTATGATCGTAAACCTGAAAGATATTCTGACAGTTTCGGGACAAACCGGGCTATTTAAGTTTGTAGCCAAAGGAAGAAACAGCCTTATAGCTGAACATATAGGCAGCGGCAAACGGGCCTCTTTCCCATCAACAGCCAAGATTAACTCTCTGGAGGATATTGCCCTCTTTACAACTGGAGAGGATATGAAGCTGGGTGAGCTTTTCTATCGCATTCACCGGAAAGAGGAGGGGGGGGCTGCACTAAACCACAAGAGTCCGTCGGCAGAGCTTAGGTCCTATTTCTCTGATGTCGTTCCAGAGCATGACAGAGACAGGGTATATGCCAGCGATATAAAAAAGATAGTTCAATGGTACAATATCCTGCAGTCTGAAGATATGATTGAGCTGATCAGTGATGAGACTGACGAACCCGGTACTGATAATGCAGCCGGAACTGACGAAGCCGGCGGTTCAGAAGTTGGAGGTGCGGAAGGTAAAACCGACAGCCCTGATGAGGGTGATGATGCCGATGAAATGGCTGATGAAGAGAGCAGAGAAGGTAGTTGAAGCGGAGATGTCTGTATGAGGTACGGTGGTGATGAAATATCAGGCGGCTATGATGAGTCGCAGATTGTGGTTGTTCCGGTTCCATATGATGAGACAAGTACATGGATGAGAGGGGCTGACAGGGGACCGGAAGCTATTATGTATGCCTCAGAATATATGGACTTCTATGATACCGAAGTTGGTGGCGATATCCGGGGCAAGGGGATCTTTACCACCGATCCCGTTATGGAAAAAACATCTCCGGAACTAATGGTGACAACTGTCGGGAATATCTGCACTGAACTATATTCCGGCGGTAAGTTTCCCGTGGTTGTAGGGGGGAACCACTCGGTGAGCATTGGAGCGATGCGAGCTGCCGCTGCCTGCTTTGACGACCTTACCATACTGCAGTTCGATGCCCACTCTGACCTGCGTGAAAGATATGAGGGGTCGCCGCTGAACCATGCCTGTGTCATGGCCCGTGCAAGAGAGATGACCCCTATTGTTCAGGCTGGTATCAGAAGCATGAGCCCAGAAGAGAGTGTGGCTGCCGATTTTGAAAGAATCATTTTCGCTCATGAGATATGGCGTGATGATGGCTGGCAGGAGCGACTAATATCTCTTCTCTCCCCGAAGGTCTATATTACAATAGACCTTGATGTGTTGGACCCTTCTGAAATGCCCTCTACAGGCACTCCCGAGCCCGGTGGTCTGAGGTACAGGGAGCTGACAGGTATAATGCGCAGGGTTGTTGAATCTACTGAGGTTGTGGGCTTCGACCTGGTTGAACTATGTCCCGGCGAGGGGAACAGGGCTCCGGATTTTCTGGCCGCCAGACTTATATACCAGATTCTCTCATATCGGTTCCTGTAAGAGCCGGGCAGCTGTGCTGTGGTCTCTCTTTTGATATGAATCAGCCTTCCCGCTCCAACTTTTTAGCCTCCTGCCAGATGGCATCCATCTCATCCAGGGTCATTTGCTGAAGTGTCCGACCTGATTTGCGACTCTCGTTCTCAAGGTAGTTGAATCTCTTTATAAACTTCCGGTTGGTTTTCTCGAGGGCACTGTCGGGATCAACTCCGTATAGCCTGGCAGCATTGACAACTGAGAAAAGCAGGTCGCCAAACTCAGACTCGATGCTGTCTGCCTCTTTGCTCCCGATCGCTTCAGTAAGCTCTCTGAGTTCTTCCCTGACCTTGTCTATTACCTGACCGGTCTCTTCCCAGTCAAACCCTACACCCCTGGCCTTCTCCTGTATTCGGGTGGCTTTGGTAAGTGATGGCATTGTGCGGGGTACTCCGGATAGTACAGGCTTGTACTCTCTGTTTTCATCCATCTTCAGTTTCTCCCAGTTCTTTACCACTTCATCTGAATCACTTACGGTGCGGTTGCCAAATACATGGGGATGCCTGTAGATGAGCTTCTCGTTAATGCCTCTGATGACATCGTGAAGATCGAATGCCCCCTTCTCTTCAGCTATTAGTGAGTAAAAAACTATGTGAAGCAGAAGGTCTCCAAGTTCTCTTTTTATGTCATCATCTCTCTGATCAATGATGGCATCTGCCAGCTCAAAGGTCTCTTCAATGGTGAGCTTCCTGAGGCTCTCATTCGTCTGTTCGCGATCCCAGGGGCACTCACTCCTCAGCCTGGCCATTATCTCTCTAAGCCTCCTGAATTCATCGGAGTCTCTATCTCTCTCCATATTACGGTAATAGATTGTTTTAACTGAATAGCCCCTCGCCGGGGACCTCTGACTTGTCTGCGGTGACCCTGACAACCGATCCGGTGTCGAGATCATACAGTCTGCTTATACTTGACCCGTTTATTGCTATCTCCATAAGATCAAGATTGTTGAACCTGGCAAGAAGCTCTCCGGCCGCTTCATCGCAGTACTTGCCGCTGATTGACTTTATATGGTGCCTGCTTCCCTGAACTGCTGCAGTGAAGGGCTTTTTGCCAAAGACTCTCTCAAAAAGATCTCTTGTAATGTTTGTTATGGCGTTGCCGTATGAGTCTATATATATCACGGTTCCGTTTACGGCCCCTTCATCGAGAGTGGCGCGAAATGGTACACTCTCCTTTATTGACATATCATCTGCCGGAGAGGTGATGATATCTGTGTGGCTGCCCCTGATTACCTCGGCAGCCGTTCTTGCAAAGAGCCTCAGATCATCTTCTCCCTTCTCACTCTTTATCTCCCTGACCGCATCGGGTCTCTCATTGATTATTAGATTAAATATACCGTTATCATTACCTATAAAGTAGTGGCCACGGGCCTTTACAAGCAGATGTCTGCTGCTGTAGCCGGCTTCGCTGTTTACGAAAATAAGGTGTACCGAGCCCTCAGGGTAGTGGTGAAAGGTGTTCCTTACAACAAAGGCTGCATGCAGGGTGTTGAAAGGCGGAATAGAACCGGCATTTAGTATGACAGCTGTTTGCGGAGCCATGCTGGCAAGCGTACCTCGTACTACTCCGTAATAGTAGTCGTACTCACTCCACTCTGTTGTCAATGTAATAACTGCCATACCAAAAAAAATAGTGTTACAAAGATAACATGCTATAGAAAAATAGTATTATTTTGTGTGCCGATTTTTATTGTACCTTTACCCTCGTCCCGACCGGCATAGTAAGTATAAGTACAGGAGATGCCCCGGAGATAAATAGGTGCCTCAGATAGATAATAAGCGGGGTGGCCCGGCATTATAAGCCAGATGACAATAAGACCGTAAGGGATAGATGTGGTTTATGACTGTTTCGGTGAGAAGAGCTTTTAGCCAATGAAGGAGAAGATAATCAGACTTGACGATATAGATCCGGTAAGTTTTTTTGGCTGTAACAATGCGCTTCTTGATATAATTGCTGCAAGGTTTCCAAAGGTAAAGATCGTAGCAAGAGGGCACGAAATCAAATGCATAGGTGAAGATGACGAGGTTGACCTGTTTGTTGTTAAAATGGGTGAACTGCTGGGCTATTTCCGTAAATACAACAGACTTACCGTCGATGATATAGAGAGAGCCCTGCTAAGCGAACAGAACATGGAGTCTCTTAAAAGCGGAGATTACGATGAACCCGTTATTTTTGGTTCCTCCGGAAAACCTGTAAGAGCCAGAACGAAAAATCAACTGGTACTGGTAAGAAGCACTATTGATAATGACCTGATTATTGCGGAAGGACCTGCCGGAACAGGGAAGACATATACCTCTATAGCATTGGCAGTAAGGGCTCTGAAGGCAAACGAGGTGAGGCGCATAGTGCTTACCAGACCTGCCGTCGAAGCGGGTGAAAGACTCGGATTCCTCCCCGGCGATGTTAAGGAGAAGCTTGATCCCTATCTGCAACCGTTGTATGATGCGCTTAATGACATGGTTCCGTCAAGGAAACTCGGCCTCTGGATGAATGATGGTACGGTGCAGATTGCACCACTTGCCTTTATGAGGGGCCGTACACTTGAAAACTCATTCGTGATTCTCGATGAGGCACAGAACGCTACTGTTAACCAGCTTAAGATGTTCCTTACCAGGATGGGGGTTAATTCGAAGTTTATTCTGACTGGCGATACCACCCAGATTGACCTGCCATTGAAAAGGGAGTCGGGTCTGCTGCAGGCGATTGATATTCTAAAGGGCATTGAGGGTATCTCGGTTATCCGGTTTAACAAGAGCGACATAGTTAGACATCGCCTTGTTAAGGATATAGTGCGCGCGTATGAGAGCACTGATAATAAGCCGGCAGCGCTTAAAAGACCGGGAAAAGAGGAGGGTGATTGCGAGTGACCGGATGTTGACGATATAACTAATTATACATATACTGAAGATGAAGACTATTGAGAAGATCGATTTTAAGCTTCCCGGACAGACGGGACATTACAGTGGCAAGGTGAGAGAGGTGGTTGCCGTAGACAACCAGTACCTTATGATGGTGGTTACCGACAGGATCTCTGCATTTGATGTTGTTTTGCCCCGGGGCATTCCCTATAAGGGGCAGGTCCTGAATCAGATAGCTGCGCGCTTTCTTGATCTGACCTCCGATATCGTTCCAAATTGGAAGATAGCAACCCCCGACCCGAATGTCACCTTCGGGTACAGGTGCGAGCCATATCCTGTAGAGATGATTGTAAGGGGTTATCTGACCGGCAGTTCCTGGCGAACCTACAATAGTGGTGAGCGCTCAATCTGTGGCATTCCCTTACCTGATGGCATGAAAGAGCACCAGAGGTTTGAGAAGCCGCTCATTACTCCCACAACAAAGGCAGAGCAGGGTGCCCATGACGAGGATATATCGGCCGGTGAGATCGTAAGCAGTGGCCTTGTAAGTGAGAAGGAGTACAGAGAACTCGAGAGGATCAGTATGGAACTCTTTCTCAGAGGTAGCAGCATAGCAGATGAGAGAGGGCTTATTCTGGTAGATACAAAATATGAGTTTGGCAAAAGGGATGGTAAAATATACCTTATAGATGAGATACATACGCCTGACTCATCGCGCTACTTCATAAAAGATGAGTATGAGGAGAGGTTTGCAAAGGGGGAACCACAAAAGCAGCTCTCAAAGGAGTTTGTGCGTGAATGGCTTATTGAGAGGGGGTTCAAAGGTGATGCCGGGCATCCGGTTCCGGAGATGGATGATGCCTTTGTGAACAGTGTCTCTGAGCGCTACATAGAGCTCTATGAGACAATAACAGGTGAGCGTTTTGAGAAGAGTGACATTAGTACCATATCTGAGAGAATAAGGAATAATATCAACTCTTTCCTGTCGGAGTTTGAGAATGTTAACCAGCAACAATAGTTGGTAGTGTCCGGCCTGGTGCCGGACATTTTTTTTATGCTTTTGAATATGTTCTGTTGCAGGCGAGAAGGTTTTTTTCTTAATTCATGGCTTCTTTCAGGATGGCTATAAAGTACAATACGACCATAAACTTAACCATAATATTTACCAGCGATGCGAGTAGAGAGAGTAGTAAAGCAGAAGGAGAAGGATGATAACAATGAAGTTGTTGACCTCGCTCTTCTGGATGATCTTATTGCAAGGTTTAAGGCGAAACCCGGCAATATGATACCCCTTCTTCAGGGGGCACAGGATATATATGGATATATTCCACTTGAAGTGTTTGTCAGGCTTGCTGAGGGAACAGGCCTTAACCTCAGCGATATGTATGGTGTGGCGACCTTCTATGCACAGTTCAGGCTTAAGCCTGTGGGTAAGCATATAATAAAGGTGTGCCATGGCACCGCCTGCCATGTGCAGGAGGCCGGTGTGATAAGCGATGCCCTTAGGGAGGCTCTTAAGATAAAGGATGGAGAGACAACCCCCGACGGGCTCTTTACCCTGGAGTCGGTAGCCTGCCTTGGTTGCTGTTCACTGGCGCCTGTTATGATGATAGGCGATGAGACTTACGGTAAGCTCACAGGTAAGAGTGCCGTTAAGGTTGTCAGAGAGATAAAAAGGGGTGAATCAAAATAAACCAAATGAGTTCTGATATGAAACCCAAAATAGTTGTTGGATTAGGAAGTTGTGGAATAGCTGCCGGTGCCTCTAAGGTGTATAATGCCCTGGAGGGGCTTATGGAAGATAATGGAAAATCGTTTACCCTTGGCAGGACAAGCTGTGTTGGTATGTGTTACAGAGAGCCACTTGTAGAGGTTATAGACGAAAACGGCAGCAATGTATATGGCGATGTTGATGAGGAACGGGCCGGTGAGATAGTGAAGAGGCATTTGATAAACAAGGAGATAGTAGAGGAGTGGCTTGTTGTTTCTGAAAAGGGTGAGGCCTCTGAAGATGCTTTCTTCGAGGGGCAGGTTAAGATTGCCCTTCGTAACTGTGGCCATATCGATCCGGAGAGCATTGATGACTACATTGGAAAGGATGGATATAGCGCGCTTCGCAAGATTGCTTCAGGTGAAATTGGCCGTGAACAGATCATTCCTATGGTGATAGAGTCGGGCCTGAGAGGCAGGGGAGGAGGAGGATTTCCCACTGGCCTGAAGTGGAAGTTCGCCCTTGCCAACGAGTCGGATAGAAAGTACATAATATGTAATGCCGATGAAGGTGACCCCGGAGCCTTTATGGACAGGTCCCTTCTTGAGGGAGATCCTCACTCAGTGCTCGAGGGAATGATAATAGCAGCCCTGGCAATTAATGCTGTTGAAGGTGTTATCTACTGCAGAGCCGAATATCCGCTTGCCATCAAGAGGTTGAATATTGCAATAGATCAGGCCCGGAGGGCAGGATTTCTGGGCAGCAACATTCTTGGCATTGAGAACTTCAGCTTCGATATCTATGTTAAGGAGGGAGCCGGTGCCTTTGTCTGTGGTGAGGAGACAGCTCTGATAGCCTCTGTGGAGGGTAAGCGGGGGATGCCCTATAAAAAACCGCCATTCCCTGCCGAGTCGGGATTGTGGAGGAGGCCAACCAGTATAAACAATGTTGAGACCTTTGCCAATATACCATGGATAATAGATAGAGGACCTTCAAGTTATGCCGCTTTCGGAACAGAAAAGAGCCGGGGCACCAAGGTGTTTGCGCTGACAGGTAAGATAAAACATGGCGGTCTTGTAGAGGTACCCATGGGTATCACCCTTAAAGATGTTGTTTTTAAGATGGGTGGAGGGATACAGAATAACAAGGAGTTTAAGGCAGTACAGATGGGTGGTCCTTCCGGTGGCTGTATTCCCGCCTCGCTCTCCGATACCATTATCGATTTTGATTCGGTAACCAAAACAGGCGCCATAATGGGGTCGGGAGGAATGGTTGTAATGGATGAAACTACCTGCATGGTCGATGTGGCAAAATTCTTTCTCGATTTCACATACAAAGAGTCGTGCGGGAAGTGTACCTTCTGTCGTATCGGTACCAAGAGGATGCTGGAGATATTGACAAGGATATGTGATGGTGAGGGTCACGAGGAGGATCTTGAGCAACTTGAAGATCTTGCCGGCCAGATAAGAGACTCTTCTCTTTGCGGACTGGGGCAGACAGCACCAAATCCTGTGCTTACCACCCTGAGATACTTCAGAGATGAGTGTATGGCCCATATTACTGACAAAAGATGCCCTGCAGGGGTTTGTACAAAACTCCTGACATATGAGGTTATTCCTGAAAACTGCACCGGATGTACTGTCTGTGCAAAGAACTGCCCTGTAGATGCCATCAGCGGCGAGAGGAAGGAGTTGCATCTCATTGATCAGGGACTCTGTACCAGATGCGGTATATGCTTTACCAAATGTACCTTCGATGCAATCAAGAAATACTAAATCGGTAGTGAAGACAGATCTGCCTGTTTATCCGACATGGTTTCATGTTCGGACGGGCAGCGATGATTAATGCTGACAGATTACAGATAAAGAGTATAGAGACTCATAAAAAACAGAAACCGTAACAGTGATGAGAGATATCAAAATAACAGTTAACGGCAAGGAGGCCATGGCCTCGAAAGGAGAGACCATTTTTGAGGTGGCCAGCAGAAGCGGGGTTGAGATACCAACCCTTTGTCACGATCCGCGACTGACTCCATATAGTTCGTGCTTTATATGTGTTGTTGAAGTTGAAGGGATGCGAGGCCTGCAGCCTTCATGCTCCACTCCTGTGGAGGAGGGTATGGTGGTGTACACAGAGAACAAGAGAATCGCCACCGCACGGAAGACAGCCGTAGACCTTTTGGTCAGCAACCACTATGCCGATTGTCTGGGGCCCTGTAAGCAGACCTGTCCCGCCGGGGTAGATGTTCAGGGCTATGTCTCGCTTATTGAGAAGGGGCTGTACCGCGATGCCATTTCTCTTATCAAAGAGGCTAATCCTTTGCCTGCCATATGTGGCCGTGTCTGCGTGCGACCCTGCGAGGTCGCCTGCCGCAGGAACCTTCTTGATGAAGGAGCGGGTGTGGGAGTTGACTATATGAAGCGTTTCGTTGCCGATGCCGATCTTGACTCCGTTGACAGGTTTATGCCTGAAAAGGAGCCCCCTACCGGGAAGAGCGTTGCTGTTGTCGGTGGCGGGCCCGGTGGTTTGTCTGCGGCCTACTGGCTGCAACAGAAGGGACACCAGTGCGATGTTTATGAGGCCGCACCAAAACCGGGTGGTTGGCTGAGATATGGGATACCCGAATACAGACTTCCAAATGATGTTCTCGAAAGGGAGATAGATGGTATTACCGGTCTTGGGGTGAATATCATTTGTGATAGCCGTATTGGCGACAATGTATCTTTCTCCGGTATTTTTGATAAGTATGATGCCATTATTCTGGCGCCCGGCTCTCAGAAGGGTACAAGGCTGGGGTGCGACGGTGATGACGCCGATAATGTTTTTCCCGGCATCGACTTCCTAAAGGAGATGGAGTTAACCGGGAAACGACCCGATTTCAGGGGGAAAACCGTTGCCGTTGTGGGCGGTGGCAATACCGCTATGGATTGCTGCAGAACAAGCCTTAGGTGTGGAGCCGACAGGGTTGTTGTGGTCTACAGGCGTACAGAGAAGGAGATGCCAGCCAATCCGATCGAGATACATGAGTCGAAGGTTGAAGGGGTTGAGTATATGTTTCTTACAAATCCTGTAAGGGTAAATAAAGACTCAGAGGGTCGGGTTAAGAGCATGACCCTCATAAGGATGGAGTTGGGAGAGCCCGACAGCTCAGGTCGCAGAAGACCGGTTGAGGTAGAGGGTTCGGAATTTGAAATTGAGGTTGACTATATTCTTGCAGCAATAGGCCAGAAGACAGATCTGCATTTCATAGATGACATAAACAGCGCCTCGAAGAGTGGTATTCTCAAGGCTAACCGGTGGGGAGACATAGATGCAGACCCCGGTACATTGAGAACAGGTATAGAGAATGTCTTTGCTGCAGGTGACAGCGTGTCAGGCCCTGCAACAATTATTGAGGCAATCGCCCAGGCCAGAATAGCGGTTAGCAGTTGTCATAACTATCTGATGGGACTTCCCGTAACACCTGCAGAGAGTGAGTTTCTCAGCGTAAAAGACAATTTCCGCGAACAGGTGAGCACAGAGTATAGCGGTCTGTTTATTCCGCAGACGCGAGAAGAGATGCCGGTACTGAAGCCTGAAGAGCGAATGGGTTTTGATGAGGTAGAGCTTGGGTATAATGATGAGCAGGTAGTAAAGAAAGAGGCAGACAGATGTCTTGAGTGTGGATGCTCAGCTTTTTTTGATTGTGACCTGCAACGGTATGCTACCAGATTCGGTGCCGATCAAAAGAGATTCCTGGGAGAGTTCAATGCATTTGAGGTGGACTTCTCGCACCCGTTTGTTGAGTTCGACAGAAATAAATGCATACTCTGCGGAAAATGTATAAGAATGTGTAGTGAAGTGGTAGGGGCCAATGCCCTCGGGCTTGTTAATCGTGGCTTTGTAACACATGTGAGTCCTGATCTGGACGGTTCTTTGAAAGAGACCAGATGCGAGAGTTGTGGTATGTGCATATCGGTATGTCCTACGGCAGCGCTTATGGATAACTTCAAATATAAACCCGGCCCCATAGAGTCTACTCCTGTTAAGTTGATAGATATGTTCGGATCTGAGGGCTGTGAAATGATACTGTTTGACAGAGCCGGATTCTATATGGGAGCCGATGGTTCGAACGGACTTGTCAATCCTGATGGCAACATAGGGCGTCAGCAACATTTTGGCTATAACATTCTCAATGCAAACAGCAGAATAACCAAGCCGCTGATACGGGAAGGAGAGAGCTTTCGTGAGGCTGAATTTGGAGAGGTCTTTGACATCATCAGGAAGAGAGCTGAAAAGGCAGAATGTTCTGATAACCTGTTCTTTGCAGGCGCAAGATTGACAAATGAAGAGCTTTACCTGATTCAGAAGAGTGCCAGGGCAGGCTTCAAATCCGGTAATGTAGGTTCATTTCACTACATGGGCAGGGGTAATGGCTATTTGACCAGTTCTGATAGCAATGTTCCGTTTGCCGATCTTTCCGGCGCCGATGCCTTTTTTGTTGTTGGAGCTGAGCTTACTGAAGACAACCAGTTCACAGGCTTTATTTTGAACAGCGCCCGGATTAAAGAGGGGAAAAAGGTGAGCCTCTTTACCACTGAAAGGGAGAGCAGCATGAGGCATAAGGCAGACAAGGTTACAGTTGTCGGCTCTTACTACCATTTTATTCTGGCAGTAAACCATTATGTTGTGAAAAACAAGCTCTATAACAAGATGTTTCTCGACGATCACTGTGGTGGTTATGATGAATACCTCAGGAATATCGACTCTTTGAATTTTGACGACCTGGTAAGAGAGTCAGGTGTATCAGAGGAGGTTGTTGCAGATTTTGCCAGAGAGTATACAGCCACCGGCAGGCCGGTCTTGCTCTTTAGTGAAAAGTGTGTTGACTCAGGCACCTCAACAGAGATATGCAATCTCTCGCTCCTGGCGGGAAAGAGGGGTAAAACTTCATCCGGTATCCTCTGCCTGAAAGAGAAGAACAATAGCCAGGGGCTGATAGATATGGGGATATCTTCATGGAGATTACCAGGCAATGTTGATATTAATGATATAAAAGCGGCTGCTCTCATATCCGGTAAGTGGGGTGTAGATTCAATACCACAGCCAGATGGTGATATTGAGGAGCTTCTGTTTCAGGGCCGTTTCAGGAACATCTTTATATTCGGAGAAGACCCGGTTGGATGTGCTGTTGACAAAGAGCAGATTGCCGGGCTGCTTAAATCATCCGATCTGCTTGTGGTGCAGGACTACTTTATGAGCGAAACTGCCGCCATTGCCGATATAGTGTTGCCCTCAACATACCCGTTTGAAACAGGAGGAAGCTACACCAATACCCATAAATTTATTCAGCAAGTATCAAGACAGGTCGATTCTCCTGTCGTGAAAGATTCATATGCACAGTTGGCCCTCCTTGCCGAAGCGGTTGGGTACAAGCTTGATTTTGAGTTAGGTGACATAACAGAAGAGATATTTTCCATTATAGGGAGAGAGCAAGATGATGAAGCCTTTACACTCAGGCCAACAGATTCCGAAGGCGTTAATCCTCTTTTTGTACATGGCGCCGACACGCTCAATAAAATGTTTGATGAGTTTTATATCAGGGAGATGAATATTCAGCGATGAGGGCAGTGACCTCTATGGTGTGGGCTTATGTAATCTCTTTTTAAGGTAATAAGAGGCCTGTTGTTAGATAAAATCTGTAATTTTGTGCCTTCACAAAAGGGATTGAAATGCGTTCCTGGAATTTTATGAAGCTGTTTCCTGTTCTGCTGCTTTTACTGTTGCAGTGGAACTCTCTTACTATAGTGGCCCAGGTGGTTGTCGAGAGGTCTGACCAGAGGGTAGTGATAGAGGGTAAGACCTACTATCTGCACACCGTGAGCCGCGGAGAGACCCTTTTTTCCATCTCGAGAGCCTATTCAGTATCTGTTGAAATTATTCAGCGTGAAAATCCTGATGCTGCAGAGGTTTTGAGTGTAGGACAGGTTTTAAGAATACCATATGCAGAGCCGGAAGAGGAGCAGGAGAGAGACCACCGACGGTTTATTTACCACACCATAATAGCTGGGGAGACCCTCTTCTCCCTCTCAAGGCAGTATGATGTTTCGGTCAGTGCAATATTGGAGGTTAATCCTGGTATAGATCCTTCTGATATACCTGTGGGATATGAACTGGCAATACCCAGAAAGACTCCTTTGACTGAAGATGAACCTGAAGAGGTGGAGCATACTGATGATCAGTATACCACCTACAGGGTAGAGAGAGGTGAGACACTATCATCAATATCAAGAAAATTTGGTGTGTCGGTCAGGGAGATAAGACGGGCCAACAGAGGCCTTCTCTTTCCCCGCGCCAATCAGATAATAATGATACCCGGACGCTTTGAGGATGTTGAAGATGCGGTTGATGATATAGCCGTTGCCGACACCGCTGCAGTTATAGACCGTTTTGAACCCGATACTCTGTTGGCCGGAGAGGAGCCCGAAGAGTTTTTTACTCCTGAAGGGGTTACTGATATATCTATGCTGCAGGGCAGAGTCGACATAGCCGTTATGCTTCCTCTCAATCTTGATGAGAACTCTTTAAGGGTTGTAATAGACAGCAGTCGTACTCCCCCCCGCGTAAGGGAGAGGCCGTTTCAGTGGATTGCCCCGGGTACCACCCGCTTTATTGAGATGTATAACGGTGTTCTGATTGCTGCCAGCGAACTTAGAGATGCCGGTCTTGATGTCACGGTACACCTATTTGAAACAGGAACCGGCTCTGATGCAGAAGAGATAATCGATGATATTATTGGCAGTGGCCGGCTTCGCAACATGGATCTTATAATTGGTCCGGTACACTCTTTTAATCTGGAGAGGGTGGCACCCTATGCCGCCAGACATAATATACCCATTGTTTCGCCGGTACCGCTGCGTGACTATTCGGTACTTAATGATAACCCGACGCTATTTATGGCCAATCCGTCGATGCCTGTGTTGCACAAAGCGCTGGCCAATGCTGTTGCCCGCCATCATGGCAGTAATCTTCTCTTTATCTATACCGATACCGCCCGGGTTTACAATGAGGCCATGGACTTTCGGGATGCCATTCTCAATGAGGTTACAAGTACCACCCCGCCTGAGAATTTAAGTTTCAATGAGATTCTTTTCAGAAGTCGTGCGGTGGCTCCGCTTGACGGCCCCGACAGACTTGATGATGTGCTGTCACAGAGCAGGCATAATGTTGTTATACTTGGCACCGAAGATGGTCCGGCCATCAAGGAGACCCTGATGGACCTTAGCAGCCTCAGACGACACTACCCTGTTACTGTTTATGGTTTTCCTGCGGTCAGGGAGTTGGAGATGAGCCCCGATCTCTCCTATCTTTTTGATCTTGAGGTTGAATTGTATGACCCGTTCTATATTGACTATAGCAGCGACAGGGTTCAATGTTTCCTTGACAGATATCGGGCCCTTTTCTATACCGAGCCTGCGCAGGATAGCTTTGCATGGGTCTGTTATGACATAACAATATACTTTGTCAGCGGACTCTCAATGCACGGCGGCCGGTTCCTTTCACAGCCGGGAATTCATAATCCGCTTCTTCTTACATCGCGATTTAGTTTCCGCAGGGATGGTTCTCAGAATGGTTTTGAGAATATGGGGTTAACGAGACTTAAATACAGGAGTGCTACACTGGATGTCGCTGTAGAGGAGAGACGGGAGAGGCGTATTACAGGACGGGAAGGACAGTAGTTGTCGCTTGTCTCACATTATCCTAAACGAAAAACAGGACATAGTCTGTAACCATTATTATGTCTGTGTCAGTTACCCCATTATCCATCAGAATGTCCTCATCATGCTTCATTATGTTCACAAAGTCTTTCCTGGAAATACCTGCAACTGTTATGGCTCTCCTGTACATTTCTGCTGCCTCTGCCTTATTGCCTGTACAGAAGGCTATGTGCCCGATGTTAATAAGATCGTGACCGCTCACTTTTGAGCTCTCTATCCGCTGGTAGTAACGGCGCGAGTCGTCATATTTCCCCATGGCGAAATAACACCACCCGATAGGTCGCAGTATCCTGTCGTTACCCGGGTTGCTGTACTCTATTCGGAAATAGTACTTCAGGGCCTTCTCGTACTCTTGCAGTTTCAGGTAGCAGTGGGCGGTCATAAGGGTAGTGTGGTTGTTTTCACTCTCGATATCACCTGCCTGCAGGTAGTAGTCAAGAGCCTCTTCATGCCGGCCAATTTTCCGTAGCGACAATCCTATTTTCTTGACTGTCCACACCTTTCGCTCAACCATTTCAGCTCTGCGATACCACTTCAGGGCCTCCTGCCAGTTGCCCGATTGCTGGTAGCAATAGCCCATTTTTTCGTATATCAACGCATTGGAGGGATCTGACTCAGCTCTCTCGCGATATATGTCGTAAGCTTCATCATAGAACTCTTTACGAAACAGGTAGTCTGCCATGTTTAAGTCTGCCTCCGGAGTGCTGAAGTGCTTTTTGTAGAAGAATGAGTTATATATCTCCAACCTTCCTGAGAAGATATCCTCAAACTCATTCCTGTAGGGTGACAGCTTGAAGAACCTGTAGAGATCCTGAAGATACTGTGTTATAACAATCCGGAATTTCCTGTTTGGATCACCCGCAGGAGCAGTCTCTTCGTACTGTGCCAGACCCTCAAGCTCCATACGGAATACCTTTAACATCATGCTCTTCTGTTGCGAGGGAAGGTGTTTGAGATTGAGTAGCAACGAATACTTATCGGAGTTGCATATGAATGGAGTTCTGTAAAGGGCCTCTGCGAGTTCGTTGGTTCCTTCGCCCAGAATCTCATCGCGGAATATCTCATCTACTGTCTCATGGTCCGGATGGAAGGGTAGCAGCCAGTTGCTCAGCTGCCTGAAGAAGTCGAAATGTTTGAGATTTGAAAATGCCTGCATGTAGACATCTGCACCCTCCATCTGAAGTTTTGACAACTCCTCAAAGGTGCGGTAAATCTCTTCCGATCCTTCAAACATTTCAGACCAGTCGGGGTTCTCCTCGTTACCCATGTCAGACGGAAGAATGTTGTCAAGATCCAGCTTCTCCTCTATCCTGGGTTTCAGTTTTGCCACTTTTGGCAGGATCTCCTCTGTCAATTTGCGCCCCAGCTTCTCAGTCTCTCTCGATCTAAGCACCTGTAAAACTATCATCCTGCATCTCTCCCTGAAAGCTTCATCTTCGCCGCACTCTGAGAGAACCCTGCATATCTCGGGATACAGCTTCACCCTTTTGTCATGATAATGGAGTATAAGTACCAGTCCGGCCATTGCCCTGCCGCTTATCTCTGCATTGTTGTGTGTGGATAGAGAGATGATTGTCCCGATCTTTTTTACCTGGAAAACCCTGAGGCAGCTCAGTGTGATTGAACTTAAAAAAAGGGCAACCTCATGCCAGTTGAACTTTTTGCTTCCGGTAATGATGGAGGCGAGATATTCATCCGCCTCACTGTAGTAGTCTGTAAGCCATAGTCTGTTGAATACCTTTGTTATGAGCTCGTTGCGCTTCTTTGACTCTATGGTTCCATGAATAGGAGCAGAGCCTTGGTCAATATCAGGGAGGGCATCCAGGTCAGCACTGAACAGAAGATCAGATGCCGTTATGACCGGGTGTTTTCCGCTTATTTTCTGCGCTCTCTCTTCGTTCTGCTTTATGCGGTAGGTGTGCCAGTCCGACTGCTGTGACAATATGTCCTGTTTGACAATATCTGCAAGCCTTAACAGGTCATGCAGTATCTTGGTGTATATCTTCTCTCTCTCCGGATCTTCTACGCCCTCTATTGTATACTTGAGCATATTACTGTAGGTGAGGGTAATTGATCCAAGCTCATCTCTTATGGCAGGGTCTGAGCTCTCACCAGCCATTATGTTAAGAATATCTATAGCCTGCTTCAGTTTTTTTGAGGTAATTAAACTGATCGCTTTTGTGTGTTGCTCAACAACCTTCTTCATGCCTTAAGTTTATTTCAATTCCTGTCAACAGCGGGCGTTATCTGTTCTCTTGCGCCCTTTGTATAGGTACGCTCTTTTACAGCAACAATCTTGCCGCACTTATTTATTACCATTTTGTCATGTTGTGGTGCATATTGCCGCCGGAAATTATCACCTTTGTGTGTCGTGTAATTAGTTAGTTTGATGAGAGGAGAGTTTTCGGATGGCATGTTTCTGCCTACAAGCAGAAAAGAGCTTCAGGCTTTGGGGTGGGATGAGGTCGATGTAATCCTTTTCTCAGGTGATGCATATATAGATCATCCCTCTTTCGCTGCAGGTGTGATTGCCCGGATCATTGAAGATGAGGGGGCCACAGTAGCAGTTGTGCCCCAGCCGAACTGGAAGGACGATCTTCGTGACTTTGCCAAGCTTGGGCGACCACGACTCTTTTTTGCAGTAACTGCCGGTAACATGGACTCTATGGTGAATCATTACACCGCAGCCGGTCGAAAGCGCTCTGAAGACGCCTATTCTCCGGGGGGGCGTGCCGGGTTTCGCCCCGACTACCCTACCATAGTCTATACCAAAGCCCTGAAAAAGCTTTTTCCCGATGTTCCTGTTGTTATTGGTGGTATAGAGGCTTCGCTCAGAAGGGTGTCTCATTATGACTACTGGAAGGGGAGAGTTGAGAGATCTCTGCTTTTATCCAGCGGGGCAGATATGCTTGTCTATGGAATGGGTGAGAGGCCTGTGCGGGAAGTAGTTCGTCTGCTGCAGAGAGGGGTGCCATTTAGTTCACTTACCACTGTACCGCAGACTGCCATATCGCTTCCATCTGTCTCTCCTCTTCCTCTGAATCGTAACTGGCGTGACCTTAGGATAGACTCACATGAGGATGTTGCCGGGTCAAAGGCTCTCTTTGCCAAAGCATTTATGATTTATGAGAAAGAGGGCAACAAGCTGAACCAGGCCCGTGTAGTGCAGAAGAGTGGCGAGAGGCTTGTTGTAATAAATCCTCCGTTTCCTCCTCCCGATGAGATAGAGGCAGATGCTATTTACAGCCTTCCCTTTACCTATATGCCACATCCCCGTTACAGGAAAAGGGGTGCAATTCCTGCGTATGAGATGATAAAGTTCTCTATTAACACTCACAGGGGGTGTTTTGGAGGTTGTTCATTTTGTGCCATCTCTGCCCATCAGGGTAAGCATATAGTGAGCCGGTCGCCCGGATCTGTTCTTGATGAGATAGCAAAAGTGTCATCACTTCCCGGATTCAGTGGTGTTATTACAGACCTGGGCGGACCTTCGGCCAACATGTACAGGCTAACCCCTTTTGATTCTGCCAGATGTGTTACATGCACCCGTCCATCATGTATATGGCCCTCTGTATGTTCTAATCTTGACACCTCGCACTCTGAACTCAACAGACTTTACCTGGCTGCTTCGGATGCCGCCGGGATTAAACATGTGTTTGTGAGCAGTGGTGTAAGATATGATCTGTTGCTGAAGGAGCATAACGGCAGGGCAGGAGGGCAGGAGGCACTCTATCTTGATAATCTTATCAGAAACCACCTTTCAGGATGGTTTAAGGTTGCTCCCGAGCATACAGATGATAAGGTTCTCTCTCTTATGCGAAAACCCTCATTTAATCTTTACAGGAGGCTTATGGCTCTTCATGGCAAAATTGCCGCCGGTTGTGCCAGGAAGAGCAAGCTTGTTCCATACTTTATTTCCGGGCATCCGGGAGCAACTGAAGAGGTGATGGGTGAGACAGCCTCACTGCTGTGCGGGCTTGATATACGGTCCGATCTGGTTCAGGAGTTTACTCCTACACCTATGACATATGCATCTACACTATACTACAGTAGAATAGATCCCTATAGTGGCAGGAGGGTATCGGCGGTGCACTCACTAAAGGATAAGCGTGTCCATAAGCGTTATTACTATTGGTATAAGCAGGATGATTGCAGGTTTATTACAGAGAGACTGAAAGGTATGGGGAGAGACGATCTGGCAAGGGCAATAGTTAAGAGAAGCGGTAAGCGCAGAGGGGGGAGACTTTAAAAAAAAGCGAGACCGGAATGCGGATGCATTCCGGTCTGCTTTTGCCGGGAGTTACCAGCTCCCGACGCGTGTTAACCTAAAAACCAAACCATGAAGAGAGTTTACAACTCCTCATATTCTTTAATAATATTCTTTACATCATCGGGTGCCACCCGTCCATATGTCTTGTCTCCTACCAGTACCAGGGGGGCAAGACCGCAGGCTCCGACACAACGAAGGCTGGAAATCGAGAACTTGCCGTCAGGAGATGTCTCTCCCGCTTTAATGCCCAGCTCTTTTACAAATTCGTCAAGAACCTTCTCTGCACCCCTCACATAACAGGCAGTACCCATACATATGCTGATGGGGTGTTTCCCGCGTGGGGTCATGGTGAAGAACGAGTAGAAAGTTACTACTCCGTATATCTTGGCTACCGGAATTCCGGAACAGTCGGAAACTACCTCCTGCACCTCTGCCGGCAGATAGCCAAAATGTTGCTGGCATTTGTGCAGAATGTTTATCAACTCCTGATGGTCGTTGTTGAAAGAGTCACAGATCTCCCTGATCTTGTTGACATCCTCTTGCCTCAGTTCTATTTTTATGCTTGACATGATCTTTCAGTTTTTATTGTTTAATAACCCGCAGATAACTACTGTTTCACTACAACCTTTTTCTTTTTGTCGAAATAGCTTGTGTGCAGAAGCTTGTGAGCCTTCTCTCCGTTGGGCTCACCCAGGAACTCATCATAAAGCTTAGTGATGAATGGATTTTCGTGCGACTTCCGTATAGGCTTGTTGCGGTCTTCCTGATAGATAGCGGCGGCTCTCGCCTTGATGATGTCGGAGTTGCCATGGTGGAGAGGCTGGCCTCCTCCGCCTATGCAGCCACCGGGGCATGCCATCACCTCTATGGCATGGAACTCTGATTTGCCATCCCTGACATCTTCAAGCAGTTTTCTCGCGTTGCCAAGTCCGTGGGCAATGCCTATGTTTACCGGCAGTCCGTCGAAATCGATTGTTGCACTCCTGACACCCTCCATTCCCCTGAGCTGCTCGAAATCTACCTTTTCGAGCTTCTTTTTGGTGAATATCTCATATGCGGTTCTTACAGCAGCCTCAATAACGCCCCCTGTCGCTCCAAATATTACACCTGCTCCTGTTGATTCACCCATGGGGGCATCAAAATCATCATCTTCAAGGAGCTTGAGGTCTATGTTGGCCCGCTTGATGAACGATGCAAGCTCTCTGGTTGATATCGAGTAGTCTACATCAGGGCTGCCCTCAATCGAGAACTCATCCCTCTGGCATTCATACTTCTTTGCAAGGCATGGCATTATTGATACAACAACAATATCTTTCCTGCTCTTCTCTATGGTGTCGGCGAAGTATGTTTTTGCTATGGCGCCAAACATCTGCTGCGGCGATTTTGCGGTAGAGGGAACATCTTTCATGTCCGGGAAATAGGATTCGAAGAAGTTAACCCACCCGGGACAGCATGATGTAAGAATAGGAAGTTTGACACTCTTATCCCCATCAAGATGCCTCTTTATTCTGTCAAGTAACTCTGTGCCCTCTTCCATTATTGTGAGGTCAGCAGCAAAGTCGGTGTCGAATACATAGTCAAAACCAAGCGCCCGGAGTGCTGAAACCATCTTCCCGGTTACAAGAGTTCCCGGCTCCATACCAAAATCCTCGCCGAGAGCGGCTCTTACGGCGGGAGCGGTCTGTACTACAACTATTTTGTCCGGATCTGCCAGGGCACGAAGTACTTCGGGGGTGTGATCTACCTCCGTAAGGGCTCCGGTTGGACAGACCGCAACGCACTGTCCGCAATAGGTACAGGTTGAATGCTCGAGATTCATCTCGAATGCCGGAGCTACGGCGGCCATAAAACCACGATTAACGGCGGACAATGCGCCGACAGTCTGAAAATCGTTGCACATAGTCTCGCATCTGCGACACATAATACACTTGTCGAGATCTCTTATTATTGACGGTGAGGTGTCTAGCCTGTAGCTTGACATCTCAGCTATCTCAATTCCTGGAATTTCGCGGATACCCATCTTTATAGCCATGTCCTGAAGATCGCAGTGTCCTGACTTTGAGCAAACAAGGCAATCTTTGGGGTGGTCTGACAGGATAAACTCCATTACTGTGCGGCGAGCGTTAAGCACTCTGGGGGTGTGAGTTTTAACAACCATTCCCTCTTCGCACTTGGTGGCACAGGCAGGTGCCAGATTACGCCTACCCTCTACCTCGACAACACAGACGCGGCATCCTGCGGGTGCGCACTCTATATCGAGGTCGTTCAGCTTCATGTAGCAGAGCGTTGGTATATCTATGCCAAGTTCTCTTGCTGCCATTAGTACGGTTGTTCCGGTGGGAACATTAACCTTTCTGTTATCTATCTTGAGCTCTATATTTTTCATTTCTGATAGTATCTGTGGTTACTGAATGCTGATAGCATCAAACTTACATTTATCCATACATGCACCGCATTTGATGCAGACTGATATATCTATAAAGTGAGGCTCTTTCCTCTCGCCCGATATTGCATTAACAGGGCATACTCTCGCACAGGCGGTACAGCCCACGCAGTTGGTCTCACTTATCACATAGTTCATTAGCTCCTTGCATGCACCGGCAGGACACTTTTTGTCAATAACATGAGCCAAATACTCATTCATGAAGTTATCGAGCGTTGAGAGTACCGGATTGGGTGAGGTCTGCCCGAGTCCGCATAGTGAAGACTCTTTTATTACTGTCGACATATTCCTTAATCTGTCAAGATCACTCTCTTCAGCATTGCCTTTGCATATATGCTCCAGAAGTTCATGCAGTCTCTTATTGCCTATGCGGCATGGCGAACATTTGCCACAAGACTCCTCGACCGTGAAGTCCAGGAAGTACTTCGATACCTCGACCATGCAGTCATCTTCATCAAGCACTATCATACCGCCTGAACCCATCATTGATCCGACTGCCAGAAGTGTATCGAACTCTATAGGAGTGTCCAGGTGCTCCTCGGTAAGACAGCCTCCTGACGGGCCACCAGTCTGTATGGCCTTGAATTTCTTTCCGTTCTTAATACCGCCTCCGATTTCAAATATTACATCTCGTAGTGTAATACCCATGGGGACCTCTACTAGTCCCACATTGTTTACCTTACCGGCCAGAGCGAATACCTTGGTTCCCGTTGAACGGTTTGTACCAATTTTGGCAAACCAGTCAGCTCCTTTGAGGTATATTGGAGGAATTGAGGCGAAGGTCTCAACATTATTCACATTTGTCGGCCTACCCATAAAACCGGACTCGGCAGGGAAAGGTGGCTTGACAGTCGGCTCTCCTCTTTCACCCTCCATTGAATGAATAAGGGCTGTCTCTTCGCCGCATACGAAAGCACCGGCCCCATATTTAAGCTCTATGTCGAATGAGAAATCTGTTCCGAATATGCTCTTTCCAAGCAGTCCGTACTCTCTTGCCTGCACGATTGCCGTCTTAAGCCTTTCGATAGCCAGCGGGTATTCTGCCCTGATATATATAAGGCCTTTGTCGGCACCTATGCAGTAACCACAAATGGCCATCGCCTCCAGAACGGTGTGGGGGTCTCCCTCAAGAATAGAGCGATCCATGAAGGCTCCGGGGTCTCCCTCATCTGCGTTGCAGACAACATATTTCTGGTCGGCTCTGTTTTTGAATGCATACTCCCACTTCAGCCCTGTGGAGAATCCTCCGCCGCCCCTTCCGCGCAGCCCGGACTTTTTCAGGGTTTCAATTGCCTCTTCTGGTGACATCTCTGTAACTACCTTGCCAAGCGCTTCGTATGCATCTTTTGCTATTGCGTCGTCAATGTTGTCAGGATCTATAAAACCGCAATTTCGCAGCGCTATGCGCATCTGCTTTTTGTAGAATCCCATCTTCCTGGAGTCAGCGATTTTCTCTTTCGTTTCAGGATCTGTGAAAAGAAGTCGCTCAACCCTGCGCCCTTTTATAATATGCTCCTGAATCACTTCAGTTGCGTCCTGGGGCTTCACCTGTGTATAGAAGGTGTTGTCGGGCATTATCTTTATTATAGGCCCCTGTTCGCAGAAGCCAAAACACCCGGTACGGATAGCCTGAACATCATTCTCAAGCTCGTTGGCCTCTATTTCACTATTTAGTTGTGACAGCAGCTCCTCACTAAGTGAGGCCTGGCACCCAGTGCCGGCACAAACAAGTATCTGCATCTTATATTTTATCATAATACTCTCCTCCTGAAGTGATGTTAGTCGATAGTCTGATAGTTGTCTGGCAGTATACCCTCTACCAATTCTCCGAATTTGATATACTTTTCAATAATCTCGTCCGCCTTGGCCTTATCAACATATCCGAAGACCACCGGCTCTTCACCAGGCCTCTTTACCTCAATGGTAGGCTCTGCGAAGCAGTAGCCCATGTCACCTGTCTGCATTACCACTGCATCGATGTTGCGTTTGTCCAGCTCTTCTATAAGAAAAGCCATAACCTCTTTTGCGCCAGAAGCAATTCCGCTGGTCGCCATGCCAACTTTGATAACGACACGGCCTTCAGGGCTGTCTCCCTTCTCCCTAAGCTCAACTTTGGCCTGTAGCTTACTCTTCATCTTTTTAAGATCGGCCACTGTTTTTACTTTGCTCATGTTTACCGTTTTTGACTGTTTATACCTATTTTCCTGTTAATCCGACTCTCAGCCACCCCACTCTTTAATCTCTAGAAAAGCCGGGGGTGAAGCAAATTGATCATAAAAGTATTCACAATTCTAATTCGATGCAAATATAGAAATTATTCTTGTGAAAAAAATAACATTGTGAAAAAAATAACAGAAAACGACATGATTTTTGTCGTGTTTTCAATTAAGGTGCTGGATGTCAATATAATTATTAATGTTGTTAAGAGTAAGTAATGTCGGGCCCCTATTGGCTAACAGGTGGCAAAAATGGCGTTTCACAGGTGAGGTGGCAGGACTATTTCAACAGAATGTTGGCAAGAAGAAGCCTGCCGCTTTTCCAGTACCCGCGGAAGTAGGGGTTGTCTGCAATATAGATAACCTCGCCGCGTCCAACTCTCTCAGATCCTATTATCAAGCTATTAGCTGCCCTTCTTTGAAATCTGTATCCGGCAAAACCTGCTACAGGTGTGCCATCTTTGACATAACCGATATTTCTTCCCGGAGACTCCATGAATGGAAATCCGTCTGAACGCCTCATAATAAACCAATGATTACCCATTCCGTAACTGTAGGGGTGTGTAGTATCAAGATCAACCCTGTATATGGCTCCTGAGGAGCGGTCAGGCAGGTTTCTCCTTGATGCTTCATCGTAGCTTACAAGAAGGGTGGTGTCATCACTCCTTACCCGATCACGATCAGCTCTCCTCTCCTCTGTTCGCCTCTCTGCAGCTCTGGCAAGGGCAGTGCCACTCTCTGAACTGAACAGTCCTGCTGCCCTGTCGAGTGCCAGAACTTTACCTCCGCCGCGAACAAACTCAAATATTTTATCTTTGAATCGTGTATGATTACCCGAGGTTAAAATCAGTACATCATAATCTGAGAGATCGGCACCGGCAAATCGTGATGAGTGAATTATTGTCAGAGGATAGTTGAACTCCCTCTCAAAGAGGTACCATATCTCGCCCATTGCTCCGGCTGAGACTCCATCCCCACCAATGGTTGCAATTCTGGGTGGCAACACAAGGCGTGTGTTTCGCGATCCGAAATCAATGCCACTTTCAGACATTCCTGTAGTTGTTGTGTGTAGGTGAACACCGGCATCATTGGCCGCATTTGTGACAAGGGAATCGAATAGTGAGGGTATGTGGCTGTTGTCAGCCCTTGTAATCATAAGGGCTCCTCTGCCAAAATCTTTACCGTTAATTGTGAAAGGCTCTGTAGAATGCCTGACTCTGACATTATTGCGGTATAGCGATGTCAGGAATCTCACCTCGTTAAAACCTTTCCACTCTGATATATATGCGTATGCATGGTTTTCAGTCTCATTGACTATGCTTCGTGTAATATCTACCTTCTCATCTCTGAAGGGGATAGATTCGGCGACAGCGTAAGAGCTGACATTATATATATACGGGAGGGCCCATGCTGAGAGGTCGTAACTAACAGAGTCGGTCGAAATGCTCTCAGGCTCAAAAAGAACCTTGACAAAGTGCCCCTGAGGCTGACTCGCGGGTATCACAATGTCTCCCTCTTTTACCACAAACTCACGGTCTTCACCCTCCAGATAGTCAAAGCCACGATATCTTCTCCCGGGGCTGGCGACATAATGGTACCTTATAAGATTGTTGTCAAGCAGCTCCAGGAGTGACTCGAGTGATGAATGCTCATTATCACCCCTTATCAATAGAGAGCCATAATCAAAGGGAGGGGCGTTTACGGCGGTCGAAAAGTAATCATTTAAACCCTGTACCAGCCTTTCACTATTATCAGATGCAGCTTTAATTGTAGCCATTGAGGCCAGAAAGTGTCCCTCTATACGGTCAGAAAGGGTGAGTGTGTCTCCTGCAGACCTCTTTATTGAAAGACCTGCCCCGCCACCCCCGGCCTGTTCATATGTAAAACCCATAGCTCCGTTGAAGAGGGGCCATGTGTCGCCGAAGCTGGGAGCAAAAAGGTCGAATGTCTCTTTTGTAAAATAGAGCAGATTATGCTTGTCAAAAAGATATGCATTAGCCCTTCCGGTTATCTCATGAAACTCCCTCTGCCATTCGGTGATTGCCTCATGCCAGGGATCGGCACCGGGAGGGAAAAAAAAGTTTGATGCGGAGCCCATCTCATGAAAGTCTGCATGTACATGAGGCATAAAACGCTGGTAAAGTGCAATTCTTTGTCGGGTCTCAATCTGGGTCTGCCATGTCCAGTCACGGTTCAGGTCAAAGAGGTAGTGGTTTGACCTTGATCCTGGCCACCCCTGTGTGCGCTCCCATGAATTAGGATCGGGGTTTGGTTCCGATGGCTGCATCATTCTGTAAATAAAAGCGTAACGATCTCTGCCATCCGGGTTAAGGCAGGGATCAAGAATGATCACACACCTCTCAAGCCACTCTTCAACACCCTCATAACCTGAAGTGGCAAGAGTATAAAGTGTCAGTAGTGCAGCTTCCATACCTACAGATTCATTACCATGCAGGTTGTAGCTGAGCCAGACAAAGGGTAGTTGCTCACCGGTAAACTCATAGTCGGCAAACCCTGCCTTTGATAGGTTATTCCTTCTTAACTCCTCAAGCTTTGCTATGTTGGCAGGTGAAGATATATAGGCAACACCCAGCTCTCTTCCCTCATAGCTTCTGCCATAGCTCTCATAAACTACTGCCGGCGAGTTGGCAGCAACATGTTTTACATAGGCAACTGCATCATGATGAAATGTAAACATGGTTCCCGGTTCATATCCCAGGAATTCGCCCGGCGATTTTATTGTTTGTGTGTGCGCTGATAGCAAGGTAACTAAGCTAATTAAAACTGTTGTGACAACTCTCTTCATATCTCTCCGTTTTGGAACCTCTAAATATAGAATAAATAATTATTTTTATCACCTTTGCCACAGTAGCCGGGTGCCCTCTTTCTGTAGTGTGCGACAGGAAGTGCTCCCTGAAGGAGATTACCTCTCTGCTGGCGTGGGAGTCTCATTGAACTTATCGGTTAACACCAAATAATTAGTTGTGTAATGAGAAAGTGGAAAATTGAGGATTCAGCTGACCTTTATAATATAAGCGGGTGGGGAGGAAAATACTTCTCGGTAAATGAAGAGGGTAATGTTACTGTGAGACCCGGAGAAGAAATGGCTGCAGTTGATCTTAAGGAGCTGCTTGATGAACTTGTGTTAAGTGATGTTACCACGCCGGTTCTTCTGCGGTTCCCCGATATTCTGGATGACAGGATAAAGACTATCTCAAACTGTTTCCATACAGCTTCAAGAGAGTATGACTACAAGGCACAAAGCTATGTGATATACCCTATAAAGGTTAATCAGATGCGTCCTGTTGTTGAGGAGATTGTAAGTCATGGAAAGAAGTTTAATATAGGTCTTGAGGCCGGCTCGAAACCGGAACTTCATGCAGTAATTGCTATTAACACCGACCCCGACTCTCTTATTATATGCAACGGCTATAAGGATGAGGACTATATTGAGCTTGCACTTCTTGCACAGAAAATGGGTAAGCGCATATTTATTGTGATTGAGAAGCTCAATGAACTGAAGATGGTTACGGCTATCGCCAGAAGGCTTAAGGTACGCCCAAACCTCGGAATACGCATTAAACTTGCCTCTGCCGGCAGTGGCAAGTGGGAGGAGAGTGGCGGAGATATCAGTAAGTTTGGCCTTACATCAAGCGAGATTCTGGAGGCAATAGATTTTCTCGAAAAGAACAGAATGACAGACTCCCTTAAACTCATTCATTTTCATATAGGTAGTCAGGTAACCAAGATCAGAAGAATAAAACTTGCCCTGAGGGAGGCCTCTAACTTCTATGTGCAGCTATGCAAGATGGGATATGCCATCGATTTTGTGGATATAGGAGGGGGGCTCGGTGTCGACTACGATGGCACAGCTTCGGCAAGTAGCGCCAGCAGCATAAACTACACTATACAGGAGTATGTTAACGACTCGGTCAGTGCGTTTGTCGATGCCAGTGACAAGAATGATATTCCTCATCCCAATATAATAACCGAGTCGGGAAGATCGCTGACGGCTCACCATTCAATACTTGTTTTTGAGGTATTGGAGGCATCAACACTACCCTCATGGGAGAGCGAAGAGGAACCGGATGATAACGACCATGAACTGGTTAAGGAGCTCTACGATCTCTGGGATAATATTAATCAGCCCCGGATGCTGGAATCATGGCATGATGCACAACAGATAAGGGAAGAGGCCCTTGACCGATTCAGCCTTGGGCTCCTGGATCTCAAAACCAGGGCTCAGGTTGAGAGGCTCTTCTGGTCAATTGCCAGAGAGATTCAAAGGCTCAGCTCCGGAACAAAACATGTTCCCGATGAATTGAGGCTCATTAGCAAAATGTTGTCAGACAAGTATTTTTGTAACTTCAGCCTTTTTCAATCACTGCCAGATGTATGGGCCATTGATCAGGTCTTCCCGGTAATGCCTCTGCACAGGCTTAAGGAGAAGCCGGCTATCTCAGCCACAATACAGGATATAACCTGCGATTCAGACGGGAAAATAGACCACTTTATTGCCAACAGACACTCCTCTCACAGCCTGCCTGTACACCCCCTGAAGCCGAAAGAACCATACTTTATAGGGGTATTTCTTGTTGGCGCCTATCAGGAGATACTGGGTGACCTGCATAATCTCTTCGGTGATACCAATGTGGTTCATGTCGCTGTATCAAAGGATGGCTATAAAGTTGATCAGATAATTGACGGAGAGACCGTTGCAGAGGTTCTTAACTATGTGCAGTACAACTCAAAGAGAATGGTAAGAACAGTAGAGACATGGGTTACCAGCTCAGTTAAAACCGGTAAAATATCACTGGAGGAGGGTAAGGAGTTCCTTTCTAATTACCGCTCAGGGCTTTACGGCTATACATATCTTGAGTAAATTGTATCCGCTGCGAAACAGCTGAGGCGGAGAATTTATTTTCATCAGGCTGTCACTTTTTTTGATAGGCACTCTTGTGAATTAAAAAAAGAGATAAATTGTCTGCATATACTTAATACTATATGCTATGAGACAAGCAGCTCTTTTACTGAGTGTTGTGATTCTGGTTGCGGCTTTCTGTTTTAAGCTGGAAGCTCAGCAGATGAACTGGCGGACAGAGGGTGCGGAACGGACGCCTGAGTCTGAATTTACCCCGATCGAAAGAGGTAATATTCTATGCCACCTCTCTAACGATGACACCCACTTCTATATTGAGATGATTATTTCACATTCGCCCACCCAGAGAATGATTCTTGACTCTGGGGTAAACATCTGGATAGATAGTGAGGGCAGAAGAAATAAAAGTGTGGCAGTCAGATATCCTGCCGGTGCAGAGGTCGTCAGAATGCAACTGCAGGCCAGAGGATCAAGGAGAACCGAGAAGGAAAACAGGTTGCTCTTTGAGAACAGGCCTACTGCACTGGCTTATGAGATCCATTTTGCAGGTTTCGGAGAGGGTGGTCCGCCCCGAAGTATTTCCGCAGATGGTGATGAATACAAGGCTTTTGTGAGGTATGATGAAGAGGGTAACCTGCTCTATTTCCTCAAATTTCCCAGATCAATTTTTGCGCTGGAGAGAGACAGAAGAGGCGATACGGTTTCATTCAGCATCGGCATAGAGTACGGTGCAACCAGGGCAGTTCCCTCTGTGGCTCCGACTCAGGGAACAGGAGCTCCTGGAGGCAGGCCCGGTGGTGCTGGTGCTGTTCCTTCACCTCCTGTACCTCCGAAAATTGTGTGGATAAGAGGCCTTATGCCTGCGGCAGGGTAATAGATTTTAATCCGCAGGTCATGAGTATATGCCGAAGAGTAGCCCTGTCAGGCTTATAGGAGCTAGTTATTGGGGGTGCCTCCGGTTGCCTCTGTTAAGATACGCATGAAGGTTCCGGCAGCCCTGCTGTCGATCCATCTCAAAACTACGACAATGTCGTTCTCATTGTCGACTATTATGTAGTTTCCGCCAAAACCGCTGGCATAATAGACGCTACCTGGTACACCCCTCCAGCTACCTCTCTCATTACTCCACCACATATAACCGTAATTGGTTCCCGGAGTGGTCTCTGTGACCGACCCGACCCACTCTCTTGATATCAGTTGCTCTCCTTTCCACTCACCCTTACGAAGAAATAGCAGCCCGAAGCGTGCCTGATCTTCGGCACTGATAAACATTCCTCCACCGAAGTGAGCCCCTCCGCTCACAGATTGCATTTTGATGCCATCGATATTGACCCATGAGTTCTCATAGCCATACCAGCGCCATGATGATGATGCTCCTATTGGATCCATAATGCGATCTTTGAGTACTACGGGCAGGGGCTGCCTGTAGATATGCAGCAGTGAATACGCCAGGAGATTCACCCTTACATCATTGTACTGATACCTTGTTCCAGGCTCATGCAGCTCTCGTCGGCTCCACTCATCTATCCCTCCAAGCCTGGGAGGGCGATCGGCCCAGTCATAAATGCCAAACAGCTCTCCGGACCAGTCACTGGTCTGATTGAGGAGGTGACGCCACTTTATCTTCGAGTTGTGGGAACTCTCATATTTGCCGCTCCAGACATAATCTGCCGCATAGTCGTCTATATCATCAATCAGACCATCATCAAGTGCAAGCCCGCCTATTGTTGACAGGAAACTTTTTGTTACGCTGAATGTCATATCAGGACGCCTTGTGTCACCCCATTGGGCAACAATGTATCCCCCCTTTATAACCATGCCCGAGGGCCCTCCTCTAGGTCTGACAGGACCAATAATCCGGAAAAAGGGCTCCCTTCCGAAAGAGCGCAGAATGGCTATTCTCAGGTCTCTCTCTGTCGATGTCTCGTTATTGATGGCAAATGATACCGCACTGTCAAGCAGCTCTCTGTTAAGCCCCATCTCCTCCGGATCTGCTACCTCCCATTTTTTGTCAGGGTAATAGAGCTTCTGTGATACGGCCGGAGCGGGTAGCAGCAGGGCCAGCATCATAGCTGTTATCGCTGTATGTATTGAGATCATACGCCTGTTTGCTCTTCTACTCATAGTAATAGTTAGTTTATTGTAAAGTGTATTGTCGAAATGCTTTCTCTTGTGAGTTTATAGTGGTTCTGTCAGGGTGATGGGAGAGGGGGTGTCACTTCAGTCGATGCGTTTACGGCATTCCGGAAACCCCTGGTAAGTTCCCTCTCCCAGGGATTAAAAACAACCTGTGTCATCACTATTGCTATCACATTGCTGGATGGATTGATGGTGAACCATGTTCCGAATGCTCCGGCCCAACCCAGATGTGTTACGACGCTATCTCCCGGATTGTGAGGGTCTTCGCCTCTTTCGATACCAAAACCATAACCAAACTCCCTCCCCTGACGGCCCCTGAGTCGGTTTCCGGTCATCATGTCAACACTCTCTTCCGATAGTATTCTTGTGCCTCTGTACTCGCCGCCATTTAATATTGCCTGGCAGAAAATATAATAATCTGTTATGGTGGATGATAGTCCGCTACCCCCTGAGAAGTATCTTTTCGCCCCTTCGGTTGCAAAATCATAGGCTTCACTTCGATTACTGCTATAGGGAACCACCTGTTGGCGGCGGCTGTCATAACTGTAGAGATTCGCAAAACGGTTACCCATCTCTTTGGGGTAAAAAAATCTGGTCTCTTCCATTTTCAGGGGAGAGGTGATGTTTTTATGTATGTATTGCCCGAGTGTCATGCCCGATACAACCTCAACAACTCTTCCCAGTACATCGGTTGAGAGGCCGTATGTGAAGCGTACCCCGGGATCATGAAGCAGCGGTAGTGTGCCAAGAACTGACATCTTATCCTCCAGTGATATGTCTCCTGTTGTTGCCATATCTGGTATGCCGGCTGCGGAGTATAACTGACGGAGCCACTGGCTGTTGAATCCGTAACCGATTCCCGATGTGTGAGTCAGCAGATGATGTATGGTTATTTCACGCGAAGCCGGCCTTGTGAGCCAGCTCTGCTCAGAGGGATCATGTGACAGCAGTACTGAGGGGCTCTCGAATGAGGGTATATAGAGGGAAACAGGATCGGTAAGCCTTAGCATTCCTGCTTCGTAAAGTTGCATTATGGCAACCGAAACCACTGGCTTGGTCATACTGGCTATCCGGAAAAGGTGCTCTGTCGTCATTGGCTGACCGGCCTCAATATCACTATATCCAAAAGCCCTGTTATATACGATTTTCCCGTCCCGTGCAACAAGAGCAACGGCGCCTGCTATTTTCCCTTCATCAGCCATTGCAGTCAGAAGGGTGTCAATAAGAGCAAGAGTGTCACCGTTCATGCCGGCCTCTACCGGGGTTGAGTGTAGAATCCATTGGTTTGAAGGATGCCGGCAACATACACCTGCCATCAGTATCATCGCTATATAAAAAAGTGATCTGATAAGCTTTCCTCTGTTCATGGACTGTAACTGTTAATTCAGGTCCGGCCGCGCAAGTGCGACGATTTAAGACCGTCATTACCACTCTGTATTGTAGGTTTTAAAGGTAGCGAAAAGAGTGGCCGGAAAAATAGTGCATTCGGCAATTAACTTATTTTGTTATATGCAGACCGCCTTCTGATGCGAAAGGGTCTGCGCAGAGGCCGGCGTGTTTGTGAAAAAAAAAGTTAAACCGAGAGGCGACTGGCCGGCAGTTATGTGAATTATTATACCTTGGCAACTGTTTTCATGAGCTATTGAGGGTATGGTCTTTTTCTATCACAAAGGTTTACTGAGGGGTGTGCAGCGGATACTGCTTCTCCTTATGGCCATACCCCTTTGTGCCATACTTCATATTAACAATACTTACACCCACAGACACACACTTCCGGATGGTAGCGTGGTTGAGCATGCTCACCCTTTCAGGGCAGAAGGTGATGCCTCAGCCTCACGTTCCGGACACACCCATAGTGACGACGAACTGTTATTATATACCCTTATATCAGGCTCTCCTGTAATATCGGTGGTCTGTTATGTGGCACCTGAACTCTTCACTCAGCCTTACCATACCGCCACCGTTCCCTTTACAGAGAGACTGACTTTTAACGATTTTCTGTCATCAGGCTCTCCCAGGGCCCCTCCATCACTCCCCGTCTCTTTCTGCTGACACCCACATAAATGCACCCCTTCACAGATCTGACCGACTATTATCAAAGGAGTGCGTAGATGAATGGCAGAACAGTACCAGGCTTCTCTGTATACCGGCCGCTTCATAATCATATGTAAAGTCATGGCAAAGGTGCGCAGAGACCCCCAAGGGTGCTCAGCTCATAGGCTTGTGTTATACATGAAATGGGAAATCTGCTAAGAATGATGTTTAAAAAGCTTTATCGTATAAAATTTATTTTTCTCCTCTTTGCCTCTTTGGGTTTTCCCAATGTTAATGGGGAGACCATAACCATCAGGGGAACCGTACTTGACAGCGACAGTGTTACCCTTCCGGGCGTGGCTGTAGTGATTAATCATGGCGATTACGGAACAGCCACCGACAGAGATGGTGCCTTTCTGTTTGAAGACCTCCCTGTAGCCACCTATCACCTTACAGCGCAGATGGTAGGCTTCAGAACCTATTCTCAAACAATAGAGGCTGATGGCGGTAGCACCTTAGATATCACTATTGTACTTGAGGAGGATGAATTTGAGCTTCACGAGGTAAGGGTTACCGGTTTCCGGCAGGAGGTTTTAAGCCGTGGAGAGAGTGTCTCTGTAAGAGTAGTTGATGCTGACTTTCTCGGTTCCGGCAGATCAGGGAGCCTTATGCAGACATTGGAGACTCTGCCCGGAGTACACTCAATGAATATAGGATCAGGGGTTTCGAAGCCCGTTATAAGAGGTCTTGGCTACTACAGAGTGGTCTTTGCAAACAACGGTATTAAGCAGGCTGGTCAGCACTGGAGCAGCCATACCGGCCTGAGTGTCGATCAGAGTAACATTCATCACCTTGAAGTAATAATGGGTCCTGCCTCTTTGAGGTTTGGATCTGACGCAATTGGTGGAGTGATCAACACCCTTCCTCCTGACATACCAGAAGCGGAGAGGGTTACGGGCCATCTCTCTTTTACGGGCAAGAGCAATACCGGGTGGTTGGGTGGCTCAGCCAGGCTGTCGGCCAGGAGTGGCGATTTCTATTTCCACACCAATATTACCCATAACAATTTTGGTGACTTTCAGGTTCCTTACACAGATGTATTCCTGTTGCCCGCACCTGTCAGTTCGGCCGAGGCTTCACACGAGGTTGAACTTGGAGACCATGTACCCAATACCGCAGGAAGAGAGAACGCCCTGGCATTTACAGCCGGGCTTAACAGGAGCTGGGGCAACAGCTATCTCGATTTCAGTTTTCATCAGAGCAAAACAGGTTTCTTTGACTGGGTTGGGCTGATGAGAGAGAGCACCAGGCTTGAGCATGAGGAGAGCAACAGGGATATAAGGATCCCCTATCAGATTGTCGACAACTACGCCATATACCATTATACCAATGCGGTATTTGACAAGAGTCGTCTGCAGCTCGCCTTTGGGTACCAGTATAATGTGTCGAGCGAGCATTCGCCTCTATTTGACCGAACTGGTAACCGGATTGAGGAGTTGAGATATTTCCGGGATAATCGCGATAACCTTGAGCTTGAGCTTACACTGCACAATTTTACGGCTAATGCTGTCTACTCATTAAGGCAATTTGTAAATCAGCGTTTCGATCTGGTTGTCAATACGGGTTACGAGACCAACCTGACTGATGGATATAGTCACATTTTACCCGAGTATGATCGCATTTCCGCGGGAGCAGGAATTATTCATCAAATAAACATCTCTCCCAGATGGCTGATTAATAGTGGCCTGAGGTTTGACTTGCACCACTTTGAGATGGAGGAGTCTGTCAATCCCGATCCGGAGTATGGCGATCCTGTTTTTAATGAACATTACAGGAAACTGTTTACAGGCACCGGTTTCTCTTTTGGGGTTAACTACCTGCCGGACCCTCTTACCGTCATGAAGATAAATATAGGGAAAAGTTACAGGATTCCATCTGCCTATGAGTTGGGGGCCTACGGCCTGCATCGGCATGAGGGACGGTTCGAGAGGGGTGATACCGATATCGACCCTGAAGAGTCATATCAGCTAGATTTAAGCCTGGACAGGAGCTGGGAGGATATGACGCTTAGCATCAGCCCTTTTGTAAATTATTTCACCAACTACCTGTTCCTTAATCCCTCGCCAGAACTCAGACCTGAAGGACAGGTCTATGAGTATCAACAGACAGACGCCCTTCTGTACGGAGGCGAATTCAGTCTTGAGAGGCTGTTTTATGACCGGATAAGGGTTTCTGCTGCGGCTGAATATGTCTATGCCATTAATCTTGACGGAATGAGGGCGCTTCCCTTTATACCACCACTATCGGTTCTTTCAAAAGTCACATACTTTTTTAATAACAGTGGTGTGGTCAACAATACCAGGCTATGTGCCAAAGGGAGAATCGCGGCAGCTCAGCGGCTTACCGTTCCGAATGAGCTTGATACTCCCGGTTACGCAGTACTAAATCTGAGCCTCTGTACCGATGTTGCCATTGGCAATCAGCAGGCTGAGGTCAGTTTTAGAGTTAACAACCTGCTTGATGCCAGGTACTTTAATCATGTGAGCTTTTACAGGCGTATGAGAATACCTGAGCCGGGCAGGGACTTTCAGCTACACTTTACAATACCATTTTGAGTTGATGACAGAGACCTTGCAGTTCATCTTAGCGGATAAGATTTCCGGGTACCGCTCAGGCAGATTGTGATGGGGTGATAAGGCAGGTGTCAGCATGGGATATAATAACAGTTTAACAACAAGTATTTTATGTTTAACTTCCCGAAAGGGTAAAAAAATTAGTATGAAAAAGTTTTTTAATCTGGTTGCAATTTTAGTTGCCGTTCCTCTGCTGTTTGTTTCATGTGAGAAGGATAAGGAGGATAGGACAACACCCCCTGAAATATATGAATTTTCTGCAGGTACACACTACCCGGATGTCAGCAATATTATTGTCAAGACTCCAGGTGCTGAGATAATAGTAGACTTCAGTGCAAGATCGCTTAATGACGGTAGGCTTGCTGCTTATCATATCGAGATACACGACCACCCCGCAAGTGGTGATCCGGCAGATGAGTTCCTGATAATTGATGAGTTATTCGATAGCAACCCTGTCTTTAACGGACTAAGGAATGCAAGTATTCATAAGCATGTTGCAGTTCCTGAAGAGGCTCCGCTGGGAGAGTACCATGTTGAGGTGGTGGTTATTGATGAATTTGGAAACTCGACTATGGAGGAGGCTATAATATTCCTGGTTGAAGATACAGATGACAAATAGGGGGTAATCCGGCTATAAGCCCTCTCTCTCCTTAGCATGGGGAGTGAGGGCAGTGCCGGATCAATACCCCTCCCTGATTTAAAATGTTTTTTGACTATGACAGGTGGAATACCGATACTTGATGTTGCCGGCTGCAGGTTTCCAGCTATTGCTGTGGCAGATGGCCGGTAGTTCATAAGCCAGCTATTAAGTGTTCGCGGTAACAACTGCCTGTCGTTAAAATTGAAATTATGAGATATATAAAACTTTTTCTGTTGGCTCCTGTTATGATGCTTTTTGTTATTGCGGGATGTGTTGATGAGAAGGATACCGAAGAGCTGCAGCCTGTCGTAAAACTGCTGCTGCCGCTACCTTGCGATACCATCTATTTTGACGAGCCATTTACATTTATGCTTGAGATAGAAGATCCCGGCAGAAGCGGGCTCGGCAATCTGAGTTTTGATGCCCATAACAATTTCAATCATCATAGCCATGGAAGCCACATATCCTGCCCAATGGGTGAGCAGAAAGATCCTGTTAATCCCTGGTCGGGTGTCTGGATCCGTAATCTTCCATCCGATAAGACTGAGTATGTGTTCCAGAAGGAGATTACAATACCGGCGCTGGATGAAGAGGATAACCCGCATGACTATGGCGACTACCACTTTCATATCTATGTTACCAATCAGGACGGGTTTCAGACATTTACTACTTTGGACTTCAAAGTCCTTACAAGGGAGGAGTAGAGTTTTCCGGACGGGATTGGCGCCCTTCGGGCACCGGTCCCTTTCCTCCACTGGTTACCCTGCAAACTGAAACAAAAATAGCTGCTGGCGCAGCTACACTCTCTTTTTACCCCTTCAGGCTTATG
>SLNP01000099.1 GCA_007132995.1 Bacteroidales bacterium
ACCCAGCCTTGCCACTCCCTCTTCAAGCGAAAGCCTCTCCCCTGCTCTTACCCCCTTTTCGGTTTTCACAAGGGTTGCACATTCGGCCTCAATGTCATGTTGCAGTACAAGCAGATAGTTGCCCGCAACTGCCTCCTCCAGCAGGTCGCTCTTCTCCTCAATGGTAAGCAGCGGATCTATTTCGTAGCTCATATTCCAGAGCAGCGGTATATGGGCTGTGGTGGGTATCAGGTCGGCACCGAACACTACCTTGCTGCCATTATAGTCGATAACCGGGTATAGCATCCCGGGGGTATGTCCCGACGCCATACGCAGATCAACCCCTTTACAGAGCTCGCCCGGCTCATAGATCAGATTGAGCTGTCCGCTCTCCATCATAGGCAGGATATTCTCCTGCGGATAGGAGGCCGATTCACGGATATTTGGGGTAGTGGCCCACTCCCACTGCTTACGGCTAACATGGTAAGTAGCATTTGGGAAGGCAAGCTGATACTCCCCCTCCGAGGCGCCCCTCTTAACGCCGCCACCACAGTGGTCTGCATGCAGATGGGTAAGCACCATATCGGTAATATCTTCCGGTCTGTAGCCCAGCCTTTCCAGACCTCCTTCAAGACCCTCGCCCCCATTCAGGTAGACATATTTCAGGAAACGCTCACCCTGCTTATCGCCATAGCCATTATCGAAAAGTATAACCCTATTGCCTGTATCGACAAGCAGCGACCTGATAGCCCAGTTACAGAGGTTATTCTCATCGGCCGGCACCACCCTCTGCCACATCATTTTTGGTATAACACCGAACATTGCACCTCCATCAACCCTGAAATTTGTGATATGGACAAGACCTATCTTCATAGCAATAATATTATTTCTAATTTAGCGAACCTTACAGGGTGCTACCCTGTTTGCCGGAAGAGACAAAAATAGTGATCTTTGCGGTGGAACCAACACTATATTGACACCCGCGGCATGTAGAGCAGCATAGAAATCTCAGCCCGTATATAGCCGCACAGTGATTCATGAAGTGAGGCAGTTTCATCGCCTTATGCTGGAATCCGGCCAGAGGGGTGTTTTGAGGCATTCCGGAAATTCGTTGAAACAGAGAGAGGGTAGAGGGATATGAACATTCATTTTATAGCGATAGGGGGAGCGGTTATGCACAGCCTGGCCATAGCCCTCAGCAGAAAAGGCTACAAGGTTACAGGCTCTGACGAAAGCATTAATGATCCTGCCGCAAGAAATCTGCGGAGAGAGGGTATTATGCCCTCGGAAGAGGGATGGTTTCCGGGAAGAATAGGTGACAAGACCGACATGGTCATAGCAGGAATGCATGCAAGGGAAGATAATCCTGAGTTGGTGAAGGCGAGAAAACTGGGAATTGAAATACTCTCCATGCCAGCCTTCATTGCCCGGCAGACAGCAGACAAGAGGCGAATAGTGGTTGCAGGCAGCCACGGAAAAACAACCATTACCTCAATGATAATGCATGTTTTGCGGCACAATGGTTTCAGGTTCGACTACCTTACCGGATCTGAGGTAGAGGGATTCGACAATCAGGTTCATCTGGACCAGAGCAGCACCATTGCAGTTATTGAAGGTGACGAGTACCCCTCATCACCTATCGATGTACGCCCCAAGTTCCTGCATTACAGGCCGCACATCGCCATAATAAACGGTATTGACTGGGATCACATAAATGCCTTCCCCGATGAAGAGGAGTATTGCCGGCAATTCTCCCGATTCGCCGATTCAATTGAAGAGGGCGGCACCCTTCTCTGGTTTGAAGGCGACAGAAGGGTTGCCGGAATAATCGAAAAGTGCAGGCCTGACATCACAAACCGGTCGTACAGGACACATGGCTACTTCTCGAACCGTACAGGAACATACGCTGCAAATCATAACAGAATGGTGCAGGTCTCCTTCTTCGGTGGCCACAACATGCAGAATCTCAGTGCGGCATATGAGGCCTGCAGGGCAGTCGGCGTAGATGACGATCAGTTTTACGAAGCCATACAATCTTTCAGGGGAGCCTCCGGAAGGCTTGAGCGGACAGATATCGACGACAACAACATCATCTACAGAGATTTTGCCCACTCCCCTTCAAAGGTCAGAGCGACTGTAGAGGCCGTAGCCGAGCAGCATGAGGGCTGGAATATCATAGCGGTACTGGAGCTTCATACCTTCAGCAGCCTCAACAGCGCCTTCCTGCCCCGTTACCGCGACACCCTTGGCGGGGCCACTACAGCCTGTATATTGATCAACAAAGAGATAGGAGGCCATAAGGTTCTCGCTCCCCCATCGGCAGAGGAGATAAAAGGAGCCTTCGGGGGCGATAACCTTATGCTTTTTGATAGCAGCAGAGAGCTGTTTGCCCTTATGCCTGAGCTTGCAAAGGAGAAAAACATATGGCTGTTAATGAGCTCCGGTAATTTCGGAGATGAAAGTATGGAAGAGCTGGGTAAAAAGATAAAAGGGGCTGGTGATGGATCTTGAAAAATTATTATGGCCCTTCCTGCTTACACTATTTGCAGGACTGGCAACCGGTATAGGAAGCACAATTGCCTTTTTTGCTAAAAGGACCAACAAGGCCTTCCTATCCACGAGTCTCGGTTTTTCTGCAGGGGTAATGCTCTACATCTCATTTATGGAGATAATACCCACGGCTGGCGACTCGCTTATGGAGGTTGCCGGTGATGAGAGGGGGTGGCTTCTGACGGTAATCGCCTTTTTTGGAGGCATCGCACTTATAGCAATAATAGATCACCTGATACCTGACGCCGAGAACCCTCATGAGGTAAAAGCCGTCGAAGATCAGGAAGATAGCCCCGAAGGCAAACGGAGGCTTATGCGGATGGGGCTCTTTACTGCCCTGGCAATAGGAATACACAACTTCCCTGAGGGTCTGGCAACCTTTATAGCAGCACTCAATGACCTGCAGATTGGGGTAGCAATAGCTATAGCTGTTGCAATACACAACATACCCGAGGGAATAGCTATATCTGTACCTGTCTACTATGCAACAGGAAGCAGAAAAAAAGCCTTCCTGTTATCATTTCTCAGCGGGCTGGCAGAGCCGGTAGGTGCTGTAGTGGGTTACCTGATACTGCTACCCTTTATGAGTGAAACCACCTTTGGCATCCTGTTCGCTTCAGTGGCAGGAATCATGGTGTTCATTTCGCTCGACGAGTTGCTGCCTGCAGCAAAGAGATATGGGAAGCACCACCACGCAATTTACGGATTAATAGCAGGTATGGCCGTTATGGCGGTAAGCCTGCTGCTGCTCGATTAGGGGGTGGCTTCCATTGCTCTCCCCCTTAAATATTGGCTACACCCCGTGAGTCCCTGGCAATTAAAGAGATGTACCGGAACTCATTCAGCCTTTCTGAGCCGGGCCAAAGGTGTCCGTAGCAATACTTTATAATAAAAGAGATGCACCGGTAGTTCAGCTCATTGATTTGATATATCGCTGAATGGGAGAGAGCCAATCGCGCCATGTCAAAATAGCACATTATCAGTTATACCACCTATATTGCAAATAGTCCGGCTTGTTTCAGTGAACAGCAGTTGGTATGGGTAATCGGAAAAAATTAGCTAACTTTGCATCTTTACTCCGGCAACCTCAGAACATGTGCGCCATTTGCGGCGCCTCCTGAAGCAGACCGGATAAAAGGTCAAAAGAGTAGTAATATAAATAGCAGAAAGATGAAAAAAGCACTATTGGTATTTGTTCTTACAGCGGGTATGGCTATAGCAGCCAGCGGACAGGATTATCAGACCGCCATAGGTCTCAGGGCAGGTGTCCCCTACGGAGTCTCTGTAAAGCACTTCATTAATGAGAACAACGCCTTTGAGGGCATAGTGGCAAGCAGGTGGAACGGTTTTGTGGCCACACTCCTTTACGAAAATGTACACTGGACAGGGCAGTTCCCGGCTCTTAACTGGTATTGGGGCTTTGGAGGGCACCTCGGCTTTTTTGACAACCACCCCGGCTACACCGGAACGAGTTCTACTGCCATTATTGGTGTTGATGCGGTTCTCGGTCTGGAGTACACCTTCGATGAGGTACCGATAAACCTCGCCGTCGATGTACTTCCAAGCTTCAATCTCATTGGGCATTCCGGGTGGAATGGAATACATAGTGCTCTCTCTATAAGGTATGTATTCTAACCATTATACAGCCCGATAATGCGGTAAACTCTTTTTTCGCGCAACTATTTGCAGATAAAAAAAAAATATCTTTCTTTGCAACCGCATTAAAAAAGTTCTTTGACGCTCCATTCGTCTAGTGGTTAGGACGCCAGGTTTTCATCCTGGTAACAGGGGTTCGATTCCCCTATGGAGTGCAAAAACCGGAAGGGGAAGAGCTCGGCAGTGCCGGGCTCTTTTTCCCCGGTTAAAAAAGAGATAACAGAAATAGCAGATAAGCAATATGGCAAACCACAGGTCAGCACTCAAAAGGATGAGGCAATCCCAGACAAGGAGGATTGAGAACAGGTATTACGCAAAAACTATGCGTAACGCCGTCAGAAAGCTAAGGGGCATAAATGACAAGTCTGAGGCAACAGAGATGCTTCCGGGCGTCACCTCTATGCTCGATAAACTTGCAAGGAAGAGTGTTATTCACAAGAACAAGGCCGCGAATCTAAAATCGTCACTGGCAAAGCATGTAGAATCACTCTGACTCTTTTTTTATCAAAGATTTCAAGGGCCGCTAACTGATCGTTAGCGGTTTTTTTACACCAACTCATAAGCCCCCTTTCCGGACTGCTCCAGGCAGCAAGCAGCACCCATATGCAGACTGCTTCCCTGCAGCATACATCGCCCATCTCCAGCCTGATCCTATAACATAACCCATCTGCGATCTGCTCCCGGCATCAGGCAGAACCCACCTCAGGCCTGTTCCCATCGGCAGACATCCCCATCTGGCAGCTGAAGTCATAACAGGATCGTAGCCCCAAAACCGGCCCGGACATTAAGAGTAATTTACTATCTTTATTACCGCTTAACCACAACATAGGAGAGACAATGGGAATTAAAATAGCCGACTGGGCTCCTTCTGACAGGCCAAGAGAGAAGCTTCTTGAGAGGGGCTCAGCCTCATTGAGTGATGCAGAACTGCTTGCGATACTTATAGGGTCCGGAGTACCAAACCGCTCTGCCGTCGATCTTGGCAGAGAGATGCTCAGAATGGCAGGCAACAACATCAACACCCTCGGCAGAGTAGGCATCGCAGAGTTGAAGTCACTACCCGGTATCGGCGAGGCTAAAGCTGTCACCATAGCGGCTGCTCTTGAATTGGGTAGAAGGCGAAAAATGACAGAGATGCCGGATAACGGGCAAATACGCTCTTCGTGCGATGTATTCGGTATATTCCAGCCAATGCTTGCAGATCTCAACTATGAGGAGTTTTGGGCCCTTTTCCTTAACAGGTCCAACCGCCCGGTAGGCAGAATGAAGGTCAGTCAGGGAGGAATCAGTGGTACGGTTACAGATGTAAGGCTGATAATGAAAAGAGGCGTAGAACTTCTGGCATCTTCATTGGTAGTATGCCACAACCACCCCAGCGGCAATAACCATCCAAGTGATTCAGACAGGAGCATCACAAAGAAGATAAAAGAGGCTTCGACCCTGCTCGACATGCAGCTGCTGGACCACATAATAGTAGCCTCAGGGTCATACTACAGCTTTGCAGACAGCGGGCAGCTGTAGATGTTCACCTCAACCATATCTGATGTCGCTCGCTGGTGCCGTCTCATCACCACTCAGCAATTTGGTGCAGAGCAGATTTATCAGCACATCTCTCTATCATCTCAGCGGCGGTAAGGCCTGTAACCGGATCTCTCCACCCCGGAAAAATCTCTTTTAGGGGGATGAGCACAAAAAGCCTTTCACCAATATATCTGTGGGGAACCTTTAGCCTGTTGCCATCAATCACCCTTTTGCCATAATAGAGAATGTCAATATCAATTGGCCGGGAACTATACCTCTTGGTGCTGTCACAGCGCTGCCGCCCCATATCACTCTCTACCCGGTGCAGGCAGTCAAGAAGGGCCAGCGGAGGCATAGCGCTTTTCATTCCAATCGCTATATTATAGAAAAGTGCAGTAGACTCAAAGCCCCATGGTTCTGACTCATACACCGCAGACACAGCCGTGACAACGCCACAGCTCTTATCCAAAAGCGTGACGGCGGTGCGAAGATTGAGCATCCGGTCACCCATATTACTGCCGGCAGAAAGTATAATATCTTCCATAACAACTGATCTGCAGGAAGAGCTTCTGTCCTGGACATCTCTTCCTAACCCTCACGAGGTCACAATATCGGAATATTATCAAATATAGTAAAAGAGAGAAGAGTTAGCGTAAAAGCAGTTTATTGCTATATTTATAATCTGTTTCCCGTACCACAGCACAGCCGATTGGACTGCCTCAACAGGCACCACTCAAGGCCGGGCAGGGTCGGAGCGAGAGGGAGGAACCACTCTGGTCTGCACTCTGAAAGGAGTGGCTATTGCAGGGCAGATGGCCAACCCGGTCAATATGATCATAATATAAACCACCATATCATGAGAGACTTTCTTAAAACCACATTGGCAGTAATAACAGGGCTTATAATAAGCTCTATACTGCTGTTCTTCTTTACGATGGTTATGTTTGCCGTAATGATAGCCTCTGCCAGTAAACCGGTAAGGGTCAGCGACAACACACTTCTTAAACTGAAGATAGGGGTTCCAATACCGGATCGTGGTAACCCCACACCAACCATCACCTTCGACCAGCAGAACATCAGGTTTGCTCCCGTAACCGGACTTAATGATATTATTTCCAACCTGAAGAAAGCTGCGGAAGATGACCGCATCAAGGGCGTCATAATTGAGCCGGGGCTCTTTAATACAGGCTGGGCAACCGCCGGTGAAATAAGAGATGAGATTATAAGGTTCCGTGAATCGGGTAAGTTTGTGATATCATACACCGACTACCTGCTCAATCAGGAGTCATACTATATCTCTACCGCTGCCGACTATATATACATGAACCCCCAGGCGACTCTTGAGTTCACAGGTCTTGCCGCAGAGGTGATGTTCTACAAAAATGCCCTTGAAAAGCTTGGCGTCAACATGCAGATTATCCGACACGGCACCTTTAAGGGGGCAGTAGAGCCCTTTATGTATGACAGGCTCAGCAGAGAGAACCGCGAACAGATAGCCTCTTACACAGGCTCAATATGGAACCATGTAACAGCCGGCATTGAAGAGGCCCGCGGTATTCCGGTATCAGAGCTGAACCATATCGCAGACTATCTTCGTTCGGCCAACCCGCAGGAGGCTCTGGACCTTGATATGATCGATGGTCTGATATACAGGGATCAGTTGACCGACACCCTCAGGAAGATGATGAATATCGAAGAGGATGAGAGAATAAGAACCATCTCTATGACAAATTACACCAAGGTACCCCACCCAAAAGCCAAAAGAGAAGAGAGAGATAAGATAGCCGTAATATACGCCTCGGGCAATATAGTCATGGGCTCAGGAAGTGACGCTAACATAGGTGGTGACAGATACGCACGAATCATAAGAGGGGCAAGGGAAGACTCTATGGTAAAGGCAATAGTGCTTCGCATCAACTCTCCAGGAGGCAGTGCGATTGCCTCTGAGATAATATGGAGAGAGTTGGAGCTTGCAGGCCGTGAGAAACCTGTCGTGGTGTCAATGGGCAACTATGCTGCATCCGGCGGCTATTACATAGCTGCACCGGCAAAGAAGATTGTCACCAGCCCTTCTACCATTACAGGCTCTATAGGTGTATTCGGAATGATACCCGACATTTCAGAGCTGCTTAACGAAAAGGCCGGCATAACGACCGAAGTTGTAAGAACAAACCGACACTCAGACTCACCCTCCCTGACAAGAAGGATGACCCCTTTCGAAACTGCTGTCATGCAGGAGAACATTGACAGGGTGTACGGAACATTCGTAGACCATGTCTCTGAGGGAAGAGGCATGCTGCCGGAAGAGATCGACAGAATAGGTCAGGGAAGAGTATGGAGCGGAGCCGAGGCTCTTGATAATGGTCTGGCAGATGAGAGCGGTTCACTTGCTGATGCCATTGATCTTGCAGCGAACCTGGCAGACCTGGAAAAATGGAGTATTGAGGAGCTGCCTGAAATAGTAGACCCCTACACGCGGCTGATACAGGAGCTTACAGGAGAGACCGCAGGGCGCCTTATCGCAAGAGAGGCAGGTCCGTTGGCACCATTCCTGGAAGAGCTTCGTGAGCTCTCTGAAACCAGGGGTATTCAGGCCCGCCTCCCCTACCATGTATTAATAAGATAGGCGGCAGCCCAATGTGTAATCGAAAACGATATTGGCTGCTCTATCCGGCAGCCCTGCTCTACGGCGCCGTAGTCTATTTACGCAACCTGCTGTTTGACAAGGGCTTTTTAATTTCTGAAGAGCAGGGTATACCTGTAATATGTGTTGGCAACCTCTCGGTCGGAGGAACAGGCAAGACGCCACATGTAGAGTATCTGGCCGGAATACTCAAAGAGAGATTCAATGTTGCGGTGATCAGCAGGGGCTATGGCAGAAAGAGCAGGGGGTTCCGTATTGTAACCACCGAGTCGCCCGTTGAGGAGACTGGCGACGAGCCGCTTCAGATAGCACTGCGCCATCCGGAGATAACCGTTGCGGTCGACGGAAACAGGCGAAGGGGCATAGCCGGTATCCTGAGAAGCACCCCCTCAACAGATGTAGTGATAATGGATGATGGCTTTCAGCACAGAAGGGTCAAGCCCGGACTCTCTGTAGTGCTTACCAGGTACAACAACCTCTTTACCGATGATATACTTCTGCCATGCGGCACCCTCAGGGAACAGCGAAGAGGCATAGGCAGGGCCGATATAGTGGTTGTCACAGGTGCTCCGCCAACCATTACAACAGAAGAGGCCGCAAGAATATCTGCCTCTGCGGCTCAGAATTCATCTCTTAAGGTATTCTTCACAACCCCTGTTTATGACAGGCCTCAGCCCCTCTTCCCTGACAGATGCAGAGTCGCTGCACCATTCAGTGGTGCCGGCACCCCTCCCTCTCTATTGCTGGTAACAGGAATAGCCGACCCCTCATCCCTTGTAAACTACCTCTCCGGTTTAGCCGCCTCAATAAAGCACATGAGGTTCGGCGACCACCATAGCTACAGGCAAAGAGATTTTGATTCAATAGCCGCAGAGGCAAAGAAGATATCAGACAGGAGCGATAATTATTATATTTTTACGACACAGAAAGATGCTGTTAAACTGAAGATGGCAAAGGGCATGGCCCCGGAAGTTGCAGAGAGAATATTTGTTATCCCGATATCTGTAACCACACTTCATGATGACGGCAAACAGTTTGAATCAATAATTACCAACTATGTACAAGGAAATAGAAGAGACCGTACAGTATCTGACTGATAAGGGCTTCACCGACCCTGAAGTAGGTATAGTTCTGGGCACCGGACTTGGAGGACTGGCAGAACAGATAACTGACAGCGTAGAGATAAGCTACCAGGAGATACCCAACTTCCCGGTATCAACGGTAGAGGGGCATGACGGGAAGCTCATCTATGGCAATTTTGCGGGGAAGAGAGTGGTTGCCATGAAGGGGAGGTTTCACTACTACGAAGGGTACGGCCCTGATGAGCTCACCTTCCCTGTAAGGGTTATGAACCGACTGGGCATCTCATTCCTGGCCCTCTCAAACGCTTCGGGCGGAGTAAATCCGGACTACGAGGTGGGTGACATAATGATAATCACCGACCATATAAACCTTATACCGAATCCTCTTATCGGCCCCAACGATGACCGTATAGGCCCCCGCTTCCCCGATATGAGCGAGCCCTATGACAAAGAGCTGACGGAAAGGGCATGGGAGATAGGCAACAGACTGGTAATGAGAGTTCACAAGGGGGTATATCTGGGTACAACCGGCCCCACTTTCGAGACCCCTGCAGAGTACCGGTTTATGAGAATAATAGGGGCAGACACCATCGGCATGTCTACTGTACCTGAAGTGGTTGCAGCAAGACATATTGGATTGAAATGTTTCGCGGTAAGTGTAATCACAGACCTTGGGGTGCCGGGGAAGATGACATACATAACACACGAAATAGTTCAGGAGGCAGCTGAAAAGTCGGAAGCATCGATGACAAAGCTGATGTATGAGCTGATATCCGGCACATAGACAGTGGTAATCTGCTCATCTCTTCATCTGTAAAGAACGGCGCAGACCTCCCTGAAACGGAACCTCTTCCCTTCAGAGTCGAATGCCTGTACCATTATTATATATATACCCTCTCTGACAAATCTGTTGTCAGAGGCCCGCCCGTCCCACACCACAGAAAATTCGCTGCCGGTATAGAGGTTATCGGTTAAAGTTTTTATGTGGCCGCCCCTCTCGTCAAATATCATAACTGTAACCGCATTCTCTCTGCCTGGCAGCCTTACAGTAATGGTGACAAATTGGTCATCTATCACAGAGCCTGGCACCAGCCGGGCCGACGAGAGAGTCATGCCTCCCCCTCCTCCCGGCTCTTCTTTGGCCTGGGAGTTGACCGCTCCGGGAGTAGCCCAACCTGCACTGCCCGATGCTGAATACCAGTTGTCTCTCTCATACGAATCGGCAGTCGGAGATATCTTCTCAAGAGATACTCCGGTTGTTCCCGACAGTAATGAGTAATGCATTGAGCGCTCATACCTCACCCTGTCAATTAGATCGAGCTCCCTGTTGTATAGTGTTACGGAAGCACGCTCCCGTGGCAATACCGGCATCGATGCAGGTTCAAATATCCTTGAAGGAACGGCACCGGGATATCGTTCGGTCAGGGCTGCTACATCTGAAGTGACAACGAAATATTCTCCCGGCAGCAGGATCCTTCCGGCCGGACTGAGCGAATAGCCCTGCGACTCTGAGCCGGTTGCAAGGTTGGTCACAACAAAAAGCAGTCGCGACACATCGATGGCTCGCTCCGATACATTTACAAATTCAATAAAGCCCGGTTCGCCAGGCCAGGGGTCAAACAGTATCTCATTAAACCTCAGATCACCCTCAAGCGCCTCCTCCGCAAGAGCGAAACGGATATCCCCACCTGTTACATGACTGCCACAAAAGCCGGTAACAGATTGAGGCATATCTAAAACATATACCTCTCCCACCTCAAGGATACCGGAGAGGTCTGCCCTGAACTCCCGACGCAACAGATCGGTGGCTGTAATACTCTCCACGGAAAACCCATAGCCGGATAGCTCTCCGGCATACTGTTCCAGAAGCATTACACTCTTATTGAATGTCAGATATAGCGTTGACGGATCAGCGGCATAGACATTGGTCAGATGCAATGGTTTAATGTCGGGGTTTTCGGCCATCACAGAGTTGGGCGAACCCGGGGTTCCTCCCGATCTGGCTATTGACGAACTCCAGTTCCGGCCACCCTGAAAGGGGTGTGCTGCATCTATCATCTCAAGAGACCAGCCACCGGCAGCCTTGAGGTGGGAGCTGTGCCACCCCTCATCATATTCAACATAGTGTATCAGCAACGAAGTACTGTCCAGCAGCGCAATTGTGCCGCTTCTCAGAGTCAAAGAGGGAAGCGATGCCAAAGCGGTAGTCTTACCAAATGGCGAGAGCTCGTCGTAGGCATCTTGCCGACACAGAATATGGTAATCGCCGGACTCTATTGTGATTCCGCTGAGCGGCACACTGCTGCTGTTGACCTTCAGAGTCCAGTCAGATATGGTAAGAGCGTATGCGGAGACATTAAAGAGCTCTATATACTGATACGCCGGAAGGCCCACCGCAGGATTTGGTCTGGACATCAGTTCCGATATAACGATATCTCCGGGACGGGCTATGGCATATGTGAAACGGGCCTCCATCTCCTCCCTGCAGTTGCCCCACAAATCGCATATATCGCTGGCCCTGATCGTATAGTCCCGTCCGATAGTAAAGTGGCTGTCAAAATGCAGTGTCAGGGAGAGAGCTGACTCATGTACTACCTCAACAGGATTGATCCCATATGGCTCGAGCAGCCATCTATCTGCCTCTGCCGCACCATCGGAAAGCTCCTCGGAGAGCTTAACCGCGACCTTGTTGCTGCCTGTAGCTGCGAGCTTTACAATCTCAGGCGGGGTATCATCAATATACCACACCCCGTCTATATAGAGATTGTCAAGCCACAGCAGCCTGTCGGCAGTCATGGTATATCGGTAAAATATACCAAACCATCTGACAGAGGGCATATAGTCATCATCACCATAGGCAATGGTTATTCTCTCTCCATACTCATCAAGCAGCTCAAGGCTCCATTCTCCGGCAATAGTCCGCTCTACCCTGATATGTGCCGCGCTGTCGCGACCCACTGAAGTTTCCCAGTTAATACCGCTGTTGACAACCTCCGTCGCCACCCCATTATCAACGCGCAGAAGCTTCAATATCTTGTCATTGCCGGTGAAGTTAACTCCAACGGCAAATCCGCTTGCGCCACCTCCGGGCACCATTTCGGTGACGGGGGCATCACTCACCAGAAATAGAGCCCAGTTATTATTGGCCGATGGGTTAAAGCCATGTCGTACCCGGAAACTCCAAACAGCGGTCCCCTCTTCCGGCCTGAGACCCCGTATTGGGAGGCCTGCCACATCATAAGAGGCCTCGCTGTTATCATATATGTGCCTCATACTGTACAGCCCGCTTATGGGCTCCGAATCGCTCGCACCCCATCGTCCGGGAGTCGATTCGCTCCACCCCTCGATGGTGCCGGACTCAAAATCGATAAAGAGTTGCCCCTCAAGAGCAGGCGGGAGCAGAAGAGATATTGTAAGCAAAAGAAAAAGGGGCCTCATAATATGGTGGCTATTACAACTAAAGCACTATTTTTACAGATCATTCAGCGGTTCTGTAAATTTATTCAATAATCATTAAAGAGACAACAAAAAATGAAGGTAGCATTGGTAGGAGCCACAGGTATGGTAGGCAGGAGTATGCTTAAAATTATGGAAGAGCGATTATTCCCCGTCACCACACTTATTCCTGCCGCCTCAGAGAGATCTGCCGGCAGGGAAATGGAGTTCATGGGAAAGGCTCATCGGGTAGTGAGTGTTATGGAGGCTGTCGAGTCAAAACCACACCTGGCAATATTCTCTGCCGGAGCCTCCACTTCGAAAGAGTGGGCCCCGGCATTTGCAGAGAGTGGTACAGTGGTTATTGACAACTCCTCAGCCTGGCGGATGGACGAAAACATACCCCTGGTAATACCCGAAATCAACATCCACACAATTGGAGGTGGCAACATGATAATTGCCAATCCCAACTGCAGCACAATACAGCTACTGGTGGCTCTGGCCCCCCTGCACAGGGAGTATGGCGTCAGAAGGGTTGTTGTCTCAACATACCAGTCTGTAACCGGTACCGGTACAGCCGCTGTGACTCAGCTTGAGAACGAGAGCAGGGGGCTTGAGGGTGATATGGCATATCCCCATCCCATATACAACAACGCCCTGCCCCACTGTGACTCTTTTCTTGACAACGGATATACCAAAGAGGAGATGAAGCTGGTCAATGAGACAAAAAAGATACTGGACGATGATTCGGTAAAGGTAACCGCAACGGCAGTCAGGATTCCGGTAACCGGAGGTCACTCTGAGTCTGTTAATTGCGAATTTACAAAAGAGTATTCGCTCGACGATGTCAGGAAGGCTCTTTCTGAAGCACCCGGTGTTACCCTGTGCGATGATCCCTTCAACAACATATACCCGATGCCGGTCACTGCAAACAATCGCGATGATGTGTTTGTGGGGAGACTCCGTCGCGATTTCTCCCGGGAGAAGAGCCTGAACCTTTGGATAGTTGCCGATAATATAAGGAAAGGAGCTGCGACCAACGCCATACAGATCGCCGAAAAGATGATAGAGAAGGGTCTTCTGAAGACCTGAGACAGACTCTGCCCTCAGGGCCGGCCTGACTGTAGAGATCGTGACACTACAAAGGGAGATTATATCCCATCCCTGCAGCGAGAGCACTTAGTCACACCGACATAAATACCTTGGTGCGTTATAAATCATACAGGAAATCGTTGTAGGGGTACCTCTTCACATGTATGGTTTTCACCTCTTCATACAGCAGGTTCCGGAGTTCATCGACATTGCTCCTCTCTTTCGCAGATATAAAGACCGACCTGACACCAGGATTTGCCCCCATCCATGAGCGCCTCAGTTCATCGAACGAATAGTTCCTGCTTGTTGCAGGTGACAGATCATCCTCCTCCTTCTCTGTATACCTGTAGAGATCTATCTTATTGAATACAACTATGATCTTTTTCGAGAGAGAGTCAAGCTCTCCGAGGGTCTCGTTGACCACCTCTATCTGCTCACCGAAACCGGGATGCGAAATATCAACCACATGAAGCAGAATATCTGCCTCTCTGACCTCATCGAGTGTCGACTTGAACGACTCAACAAGGCTATGGGGTAGTTTCCTGATAAAACCGACTGTGTCTGACAGCAGGAAAGCGATGTTCTCTATCACCACCTTCCGTACTGTGGTATCGAGTGTAGCAAAGAGCTTGTCTTCGGCAAAAAGATCGGTCTTGCCCAGCATATTCATTATAGTTGACTTCCCGACATTGGTATAGCCTACCAGAGCCACCCTGACCATCTTACCCCTGTTTTTCCTCTGGGTTGCCATCTGCTTGTCTATCTTACGCAACTGCTCTTTAAGCCGGGCAATCTTGTCGCGTATCACCCTCCGGTCAGTCTCAATCTCTGTCTCACCGGGACCTCTCAGACCAATACCTCCCCTCTGCCTCTCAAGGTGGGTCCACATTCTGGTAAGCCTTGGCAGTATATACTGATACTGTGCCAGCTCGACCTGCGTTTTGGCATGGGCGGTGCGGGCGCGGGAGGCAAATATGTCAAGTATAAGGTTTGTACGGTCAACTACCCTGCAGCCAAAAACCTTCTCAACCGCCTTCAACTGACTCGGCGACAGCTCCTCATCAAATATGGCTATATCGACTCTGTTCTCCTTTATGAAAGTGGCTATCTCATCTGCCTTGCCTTTGCCCACGAATGTTTTAGGATTGGGGCGCTCGAGTCGTTGCGTAAAACGACCGGCCACAGTGGCCCCGGCAGTGCGGGTCAGAAAGGCCAGCTCATCGAGGTGCTCTTCTGTAACCTCTTCGGTAGTACCGGGGAGCGTTGCACCCACCAGCACCGCCTTCTCACCTGACTCTCCTGTCAATCTCTTCTCATCCATGCCTGTTCATTAACAGCAGGCAAAGATAGTAAAAGGTGCTTCTACTGCGAATATAATGGAAAATGGTTGTGGTATCCACGCATGGGGCATGGGGCATGGTGCTCGCTGCTGGCGCAGCTCGCAGCGTAGAGCAGAGAGCGTAGAGAAATGCTCGCTAACGCTCGCGGGTAATTGGTGATTGGTGACTGGTAATTGGTGCCGTCGGCTAACGCCTCCGGCCGATAGTCGGTATAGGTCCTGGATTGATGGGATTCGTGTTGATATTTACCATCATAACCA
>SLNP01000121.1 GCA_007132995.1 Bacteroidales bacterium
ATCCCCAAACTCACTGCAGGCCTTGACTTTGTTGCTCCCGTCCGGTCGCGAGCTCGCCCGGCTTCGCCGACCTCGGTTGGCCACCTTTTTTGGTCAAGCAAAAAAGGTGGAAGCCCACTTTAGATCCAAGCAAAAAAAGGTGAGATAGTAATATTGGTCAAGCAAAAGGTGTAAAGCCAAACTTTTGGTCAAGGCCAAAAGAACAAGAAAGATCTTTATCCTTTTACAAATAGATTGAATAAGAGTAAGACATAGCGCTCGCTGACGCTCGCACGCAGTGAGCATAGGCTAACGCCCCATGGTTAATAACTATTACACTCTGTTGATTAACCGTTGTTGCACGGGAGACATCTCTCTTCAAAAATAATTAATTTTGCCCCGTATCAATTCTGACAGAAAGGTCGGTATTGCTAGAGTCAGGGAGGATGAATATTTATGGCAAAGAAAAAATATAACAAGAAGATACTTATTCTCGACACCAATGTGCTTCTGCACGACTACAGGTGTATCTACAACTTCGAGGAGAATGATGTCGTAATACCAATAGTTGTTCTGGAGGAGCTTGACAGGTTCAAGAAGGGTAATGACCTGATAAATTTCCATGCGCGGGAATTTACACGGGAGCTTGACAAGCTTTCGGGCGATGAGCTTCTCTCTGTCAACATACCACTTGGAGAGGGCCTGGGCAACCTGCATATCGAGACCGCCAGGGAGTATAGCGAGCGCGTAACCCAATCGTTCCCGGAGCGTACCCCCGACCACAGGATACTCTCCATTGCCGATCAGATATGTACAGAAAACAAGGATAAGTCGGTTATTCTGATATCAAAAGATATCAACCTTCGCATGAAGGCCAAGAGTCTGGGCATAATGGCGCAGGACTATACCACTGACAAAGTAATAAATGTAGATGACCTCTACCGCAATATAGAGACCGTAGAGAATGTCGACAGCGACATTATCAACCGCCTTTATGAGACTCCAGAGGGCGTTCCCGCAGATGAAGCAGGACTGAAGATAGAGAGAGGCGGCCACCAGTTTTTCATAATGCGTAACAATGGCACAAGTGCACTGGCCCACTATAATCCCGTAAGTAAATCGCTCAACAGGGTACTCAAGCAGACCACCTACGGAATAGAACCACGCAATGCCGAACAGACATTTGCCCTTGACGCCCTTACCAACCCTGAAATACAGTTGGTCTCCCTTACCGGTAAGGCGGGCACAGGCAAAACACTGTTGGCTCTTGCTGCTGCACTTCAGCAGCAGAAGCGCTACAAGCAGATATTCCTCGCAAGGCCGGTTATACCTCTGGCAAATCGCGACATGGGGTATCTGCCCGGAGACCTTAAGGAGAAGATGGATCCGTACATGCAGCCCCTATATGACAACCTCACCGTTATAAAACACAGGTTCAGTCATCAGAGTCCGGAGTTTATGAAGATTAACGAGATGATGAAGGATGAGAAGCTCGTCATCACGCCCCTTGCCTACATAAGGGGAAGAAGCCTCTCCAGCATCTATTTTATAGTCGATGAGGCACAAAACCTTACCCCTCATGAGGTTAAGACCATTATTACAAGAGCCGGCGAAGGGACAAAGCTGGTTTTTACCGGCGATATTGAACAGATTGATTCCCCCTACCTCGACACCGGGTCGAACGGGCTCAGCTACCTGTCAGACAAGATGAAGAATGAAGATATCTTTGCCCATGTCAACCTGGTAAAGGGAGAGCGCAGCTATCTGGCTGAACTTGCAAGCAAACTGCTTTGATTATGACCCCACCCTCACAGCCACAAAGGGTAGCATTCCACACATTGGGTTGCAAACTAAACTTTGCAGAGACATCGACCATTGCCAGATCGCTGCCTGCAGAGAGCTATATAAGGGTTCCATTCAACAAAGAGGCAGACATTTATGTGATAAACACCTGCTCTGTAACCACCAGCGCCGACAGGAAGTGCCGACAGGTCGTAAAAAAGATCACCGGCAGGCATCCCGATGCCTTTATTGTCGTTGTAGGCTGCTACTCACAGCTCAGGCCGGACGAGATAGCATCTATTCCCGGTGTCGACCTTATACTGGGCACCAATGAGAAGTTTGACCTGTTACGCTACATCGGGAAGAGAAAAAAGAGTGATATTCCCAAAATAGAGAGCTGCGATATAAGCAGCTGCGAAACGATCACCCCCTCCTGGTCGGCCGGAGAAAGAACCCGCACATTCCTTAAGGTGCAGGATGGCTGTGATTACAGCTGCGCATACTGCACCATACCGCTGGCCCGCGGCAGCAGTCGCAATATTCCGATTAAGGAGTGTGTCGCAGAGGCAAATAAGATTGCAGAAGCAGGCATACTTGAAATAGTACTTACCGGAGTTAACACAGGCGACTTCGGCCGTACCACAGGCGAGAGTTTTATAGACCTTCTGTCAGCATTAACAGAGGTGGAAGGCATTGAGCGGTACCGAATTTCATCGATCGAGCCAAACCTGTTAACCAGCGGTATAATAGACCTGGTGGCAGGCAGCCGGAAGCTGATGCCCCATTTCCACATCCCCCTGCAGAGCGGCTGCAACAGCACACTGGCAAGAATGAAGAGGAGATACAGCAGGGAGCTTTTTGCATTGAAAGTAAAAGAGATCACCAAGAAGATACCCGGTGCAGGCATAGGCGCCGATGTCATTACCGGTTTCCCCGGAGAGAGCGACGAGGAGTTTAAAGAGACCTTCAAATTCCTGAAGGGTTTACCCCTCTCCTACCTCCATGTTTTCAGGTTTTCTGAGAGACCCGGGACCCCTGCAGCTACAATGCCGGGCAGGGTGAATGAAAAGAAGAGATATGAGCGCAGCAAATTGTTGTCATACCTTTCAGACAGCTTAACGAAGGAGTTCTGCAGAAGAGCGTCAGGCCGGGAGTCGGCAGTACTCTTCGAAGGTAGCTCCGGCAAGGGCCACTATAGCGGATTTACCGAAAATTATATAAAGGTGACCGTACCCTCGCAAGAGAGAATAACCGGCACTATCAGGCAGGTCGTTCTCAACAGCTTATCGGATGCCGGAGGAGTGCATGGCTCACTGAAACAGCTGTAAGAGAGAAGAGAGAGAGTAGTGTGATGAATAACCAAAAGATAGATCTGAACAGTGTTTGCGACCGGATGATGCAGGCTGCCGCCACGGCAGGTCGCTATATATCGGCAGAGGCACGCACCTTTACCCCGTCAATGGTGAGAAGCAAGGCCTTTCATGACCTTGTGAGCCATGTTGACACAGAAGCCGAGAAAATAATCACCGACGCACTTCACGACACTGTACCCGGTGCTGCCTTCTTCACAGAAGAGGAGACCTCACGCAGGGAGACCGGCGACTACACCTGGTACATCGACCCTCTCGACGGGACCACCAACTTCGTCCACCAAGTGCGTCCCTACTCTGTCAGCATAGCCCTCTGCCAGATGGAGGAGCCGGTGGCAGGCGTTGTATTAGATATCACCCACAATGAGATGTTCACCGCAGTAAAGGGTGGGGGCACAAAGCTTAACGGTAACAGGGTATATGTGTCGGAAACAGGCGAGACAGACAGCAGCATTGTAGCTACAGGGTTCCCGGTAAGACGGTTTGAGAGACTGACAGAACACCTCGCCTGTCTTGAATATTTCATCAGGAACAGCAGGGGTGTAAGGAGAATGGGGTCGGCTGCTGTCGACCTGGCCAATGTGGCCTGTGGCAGGTTCGATGCCTTCTGGGAGTATGGCCTCAGCGCATGGGATGTTAAAGCCGGGGTTTTGCTGGTAAGAGAGGCGGGGGGTGTAGCATCCGATTTCAAAGGCAACAGAGTTGGCATTACCGGTGAAGAAATAGTTGCATCGAATAGAGTTATCTCAGAGGAAGTAATTAATATTGTAAACCGTTTCTTTAACAGCAAAAATAGTGGCACTGACGGGCGCTAGGGACCAGGGTGCCCGCTTACGCTCGCAGGAATGGGCATGGGGCATAGGGCATAGAGCATGGGGCATAGGGCATAGGAAATATACATTATAAAGGTAGAGCCAGGAAGTTGATGAGTAAAATCGGGTGGTACATATTCGTGTTGTTTATAAGGGTGGTAACCGTTCTGCCGCTAAAAGTCCTCTATCTGTTGTCATGCCCCCTCTACCTTCTTCTATACCGTTTGCC
>SLNP01000030.1 GCA_007132995.1 Bacteroidales bacterium
CAGTCAAATGAGCTTATTGAGTTTGAGTCGGGTGTAAGGGCCATAGTTCTTAACCTTGAAGAGGACAATGTTGGTGCGGTGCTTCTGAGTGCCTCGGACGAGATTAAAGAGGGCGACCTGGCACGGAGAACCGGCAGAATTGCCTCTGTAATGGTTGGAGAGAAGATAACAGGTCGTGTTATCGACACACTGGGCAACCCTATTGATGGTAAAGGGCCCCTGGGCGGAGAGCTCTATGAGATGCCGCTGGAGAGGAAGGCACCCGGTGTTATATTCAGACAGCCGGTAAGGGAGCCGCTGCAGACAGGAATAAAGGCTATCGATTCAATGATACCCGTCGGAAGAGGGCAGCGCGAGCTTATAATCGGTGACAGGCAGACAGGCAAAACCGCCATCGCCATAGATACCATCATAAACCAGCGAACCTCATGGGAGAGGGGTAAGCCTCTGTACTGCATATATGTTGCCATTGGGCAGAAGGGCTCTACAGTGGCCAATATAGCATCAACGCTTGAGAAGCACGGGGCTATGGAGTACACTGTTATTGTCAACGCCACGGCCGCAGATACTGCTGCGGCACAGTTTTATGCCCCCTTTACAGGTGTTGCCATAGGTGAGTATTTTCGCGATACAGGCCGCGATGCCCTCATCATATATGACGACCTCTCCAAGCAGGCTGTGGCATACCGCGAGGTGTCGCTGCTTCTTCGCCGTCCTCCGGGAAGGGAGGCCTATCCCGGTGATGTCTTCTACCTTCACTCCCGGCTTCTGGAGCGGGCAGCGAAGATCATTGAGTCAGATGATATAGCCGCAGTCATGAACGACCTTCCTGACTCTATAAGGGGCATGGTGAAAGGTGGCGGTTCGCTCACCGCCCTTCCTGTTATTGAGACTCAGGCCGGTGATGTTTCGGCCTATATACCGACAAATGTTATATCGATTACCGACGGACAGATATTTCTGGAGACCTCATACTTCAATGCCGGTATCCGACCCGCTATAAATGTTGGGATATCGGTGTCGCGTGTTGGAGGCAACGCCCAGATACCGGCTATGAAAAGGGTGGCAGGCACCCTTAAGGTAGATCAGGCGCAGTTTCGTGAGTTGGAGGCCTTTTCGAAATTTGGTTCGGATCTTGATGCTGCCACCCAGGCGGTTCTTGACAAAGGGATACGAAATGTTGAGATGCTCAAGCAGCCTCAATTTTCACCAATGCCTGTTGAGTTGCAGGTGGCAATTATATATTGCGGTACCAGAGGGCTTCTGAAAGATATTCCCCCCGGGAGGGTAGGTGAGTTTGAAGAGAGGTATCTTAAAGAGTTGCGATCACTGCATGGTGATCTGCTTCAGAAGATAGCAGAGGGCTATATTGATGATGATATAACTGCTGTACTTAAAACCATGGCACTTCATATCACCTCTGAGATGAATGCTGCTGAGGCGGAGGCTGTTCAGTAAAAACAGATAGAGTAGTTGCAATATGTCCGGTTTAAAAACCATACGAAACAGAATCAGCACAGTAAAGTCTACACGGAAGATAACATCGGCCATGAAGATGGTCTCGGCCGCCAGGCTTCGGAGGCTGCAGGACCGTCTAATTGCCCTGAGGCCCTATTCAGACAAGCTGCATGAAGTTGTTCTTGGGCTAACAGGCCTGCCGGGCTCTGCCGCGTGTGAGAATGTCTACTGCCGTCAATCTTCTCCCGACAAGATCCTGTTGATTCTCTCAACATCGAACAGGGGGCTCTGTGGTGCATTCAATCAACAGCTTTTCAGAGAGGTAAAGAGAGTTGTGTCAGAGCTCTATGCTGAACAGCTTGAGAGGGGTTCACTCTCCTTTATCGCTGTGGGGAAAAAGGGCTATGAGTTCCTCCGGCGCCAATATGGCAACTGTCGTATTGAGCAGTACAACCACATATCTGAGAGTGTCGATTTCCAGGATGTATCGCAGCTGGGTACCGCAATTATGGCCGGCTTCAGGGAGGAGCTCTACGACCGGGTTCACCTTGTCTGCAACAGTTTTAAAAACGCCGCTTCGCAGCTGATTGTAAGCGAAACCTTCCTGCCTGTCTCCCTTGAACCGGTCGATGAGGAGGCACCTGTTATAACAGACTATATTTATGAGCCTGACAGGGATAAGCTGATTGAAGCGATAATACCGCGAAGCATCAAGCTTCGTCTCTATCGGGCCCTGCTCGATGCCGGTACTGCCGAACATGGTGCCAGGATGACCGCCATGCACAAGGCAACCGATAATGCGGGCGAGTTGATAGAGAGCCTTACCCTTGAGTATAATAAGCTACGGCAGTCGGCCGTTACCGCACAGATACTTGAGGTGGCCGGGGGCGCAGAGGCTCTTAAATAGGGGGCGGTTGTGCCTTAACGGGCTATTGGCGGGTGAAGTATCTCCCAGATAGATTCAGAGACATTGATCATATGGTCTGCCATCTTTTCGCATTCGCAGTAGATATCATTGTAGTAGATGCCTGTAAGGTAAGAGTAGCTCTTCTTCTCGATGGCATTGAGGTGTTCTGACTTCAGCTCGTTGCGGAAGCTGTTTATCATCTTTTCGACCTCTATAGCCTTGTCGAGCTTTATGTTCCTGTAGCCGGTCTCAATGTTACTGTTCATTATCTCAATAGCCTCGTTGACCTTATCAAACATCTGGTTCAGGCTCTTGTACTGCTCCCGGGTAAATCTGGTCTTTGTCTCCCTCTTCCTCTTTACGGTGCGCATTATGTTGTGGGCGCAGTCGGCTATACTCTCTATCTCATCAATTATTTTGTACATTGAGCGTATTCTTCTGGAACTCACTCCTGTAACATCGCTGTTCTCAAGTATTCGTGTAAGATAGGTAGCTATCTCCACCTCGATATTGTCACTTATCTGCTCATATTTAACTATTTTTCGCTCAAGTCGTTCAACCTCAGCAATATCTTTGCTATTAAGCATCTCTCTCACAAAACCGACCATTCTTGCAACACGCGAGGCAAATAGCTGTATCTCTCTTTTTGCCTGCAGTATCGACATCTCCGGGGTTGTCAGCAGACCGAAGCTTATATACTTAAGCCTGAATTCGTCATCCTCCTCTCTCTTTTGCGGCACCATGTATGTGACAGCCCTCTCTATAATTCTGGCCGCCCCTATGAGCAGCAGGGTGTTGGCAATATTGAAGCTGGTATGGAATAGAGCGAGTGCAACAGGTATACTGGCAACATTTTCATATGGCGACCCCATGCTCCATGATGACATGGAAGAGGCTATGGTGTTAAGGAATACCGGCATTAGGGCCAATATCCAGACAACACCGAAAATATTGAATATAAGGTGGGCACGCGCCGCTCTTCGTGCCGAAACATTACCCACCATGGCTGCTATGTTGGCTGTGATGGTGGTGCCAATATTCTCTCCCAGAACCATTGCCGCTGCAATATCAAAGGGGATCCATCCGTTGTTGCACATTACCAGTGTAAGCGCCAGAGTTGCCGACGATGACTGAATAATGACAGTTAGGACTGATCCTATTAATACAAAGAGAAGCGTCGAGGCCAGGCCCAGGTTGGTGTAGTGTCTGAGAAACTCGAGAATTTCCGGATGAGACTGTATGTCGGGGACGCTCTCTTTAAGGTATTCCAGGCCCATGAATACGAGGGCAAACCCTATGGCAAACTCCGCCCAAAATCTTCTTTGTGATTTGCGTGAGAAGAGAAAGGGGAAGCCAAGGCCGATAATTGGAAGTGAGAGAGCACTTATTTTTACATTGAAGCCGAGTATCGCTATGAGCCATGCTGTTGTCGTGGTGCCGATATTTGCACCCATAATGACACCTATTGACTCAATAAGTGAGAGCAGCCCCGCATTTACAAAGCTGACAATCATAACGGTGGTTGCCGATGACGACTGCACGGCTGTGGTTACCGTTATACCGGTCAATACCGCCTTAAACCTGTTTGAGGTCATAGAGGCGAGTATCTGTCTCATCTTGCTGCCCGCCGCCTTTTGCAGGGCTTCGCTCATCATCTTCATGCCGAAGAGGAAGAGCCCAAGCGAGCCAATGAGTGTCAGAAAATCAACAAAGCCGTATTCCACGCGATATACCTGTTTCTATTTCACTTTATACCAGCCCCTCACTGCCTCTCTGCC
>SLNP01000059.1 GCA_007132995.1 Bacteroidales bacterium
ACCATGTTGGCAACCGAGAGTCCGAGGAAAAGGTCTGCCCCCTTCATCGCTTCTGCCAGAGAGTCAACATCTTGATCTGTTACAAACTCCTGCTTGTACTTATTCAGATCTTTCCGCTTCCTGTTCAGGACGCCCTTGCTGTCTACCATTATTATGTTCTCTTTCCTGACACCGAGCGAGAGATATAGCCTGCTGCATGATATAGCACTGGCACCGGCACCACTGACTACCATCTTTATCTCATCTATCTTCTTGCCAGTTATATCGAGGGCGCTGAGCAGTCCTGCTCCCGAAATAATTGCAGTGCCATGCTGGTCGTCATGAAAAACCGGAATGTCGAGATCACGCTTAAGCACCTCCTCAATTTCAAAACACTCCGGGGCTTTGATGTCCTCAAGGTTTATACCACCGAAGGTGGGGGCAAGCTTTTTTGTAATCTCAATTAGCTTATCTGTATCTTTCTCGTCAATCTCGATGTCGAAAACATCAACATCAGCGAATACCTTGAAGAGTAGCCCTTTGCCCTCCATTACAGGCTTACTGGCAAGTGCTCCTATATCTCCAAGACCCAGGACAGCCGTTCCATTTGAGATAACGGCAACCAGATTACCTCTTGCGGTATACTCATAGGCGGTGTCTGGGTCTTTCTCTATCTCAAGACAGGGAAAGGCAACCCCGGGGGTGTAGGCAAGACTGAGGTCACGCTGTGTGTTGTAAGACTTGGTCGGAATAACTTCAACTTTTCCCTTTCTACCTCTGCTGTGGTACTCAAGGGCCTCTTCTTTGGTAACTTTTGACATGGCGATTGGTTTTTTGGTTAACTTATTAGTTTTGAATTACTGATTACTTCAAAATAAAAGGCTCTGTTCCATAAACAGGGAACAGAGCCTTAAATATACGAATATAGAAGATTATAAAAAAGCGATTTACACTCTGTCTACTCTCTTTTTCTACTTGTAGAATTGGTTAAATATGAATTTGAAAAGACCGTGAGGCTGACTCCGGAAAGTAATATTAGGCCCGAAAAGATAGAGTCTTCCGTTACCTACGGGCGCTTCAAGCCCGATAATACCATCTTTCAGATGCTCTTGTCCCAGTGCCCAGCCGCTTCTAAGGGGTTCGTCAGTTGAGAACCAGGCAAGTTTTTTAAGCCCCATGGCTTCTGCCTCTTCCGTGAAACGGAATACCGGGCTTCTGCTGAAGTAGAAATGGGCTTCGGAGGGCATGCCCCACGCCGCTCTCTCATCGTTATTGATGTCGGCAATCAGAACACTTCCGGGAATAAAATACTCACTTCTCGGAAGAGCTCTTGTTCTGCCACTCTCATCGGTAGTTACCAAAGCATTTTCAAGCGGAAGGTTAAGGTGCCATGCCAGATTTGTACTCGACTCCTTGGTTATCACAACTCCACCATCTTCCAGAAATCTCTTTATTTGCGGTATCGAATGCTCTGATGTGATACGCCCCCACTTATAGTGGTACTCTTCCGGGATACTGGCAGGAATCTGATCTCCCGCAGCCCTCTGCGGACTGGTATCTCCTCTTGGAGGGGCAGGTATGGCACCTCCGACAAAAACAATCACATCAAAATCATCTATCAGGTCTCCCTCATCAATCCTTTGAGGAAAAATAACTGTGTAATCGTAGTTGAAATTATCCATAATATATCTCATCCACCCTGATGGCATTGATCCGCCATACCTGTCCCAGAGACCTATTCTTGCAGGCTGAATCCTTTCAGTCTGAGAGGGTGCTCTCTCAACGGCGTTTACCTCAACACCGTTTGCAGCCGCTGACTCAAAGAGTATATTGCGCACTCTGTTAGACGAGCGTACATAGAAATCGCCGGGAACCGATGAAGGATTGTTGCTGTCACCTTCGGGAATCCTGTAAACCCTGACTCCCTCCCCAAGAAGGTCGTTGACAACTTTAAAGGAGTTGTTCACCCTGGCACTGAAGCTGTATCCCGCCCTTGCAGAAGTAGGCATTTCAGGTACCGATGGTGTTTGCTTCTCGCCGTAAGGGATAACCCTGAATGGTCCTGTCACCTCATCAAGATACCTGTCAACGCTGACTCCCATCTGATAGGCCGGGGTCCACCCCGATGCATCGTAAGGAGGTATAGGAGGACCTCCCGGATATTGAAACAGGTTGGGGTAGTCCTGAGGCTCAAACATATCAATTACATGAGGCCTGAAGGCCTGTGCACCCTTGACAATATATGATCCGGCCGGGTAGCTTTTTCCTTCTACAGTGAAATCAGCTGTCGCTATATGTACCTGTATACCGGAAGTAATAAGGGCATTAATAAAACGGACCGCTGTCGGGAAATCATCCTGATCGGAAGGCACTATAAACGCTCTTGGATCTCTTCTCTCAGGGTCTCTGAATACCTCTTCGAAAGGGTTTGCAACTGCTTCACCCGTTTCACGCCCCCTTCGTATCTTCTCTCTCACAGCATCAACACTGCTTGGAAAGTGAGTCCAGTGATCGCGGCTTCCACGCTCTATAGAATTCATACCCATCCTGTAAATGTTGTAGAGAAGATGGTAACGGTTTCTGCTAGCATGATCGAGCACGGCGTAGTTAATAGATACAGAGTAATCGATCGATTTCTGGTAGTTCCAGCTTTGTGGCTCAACAGGAAAGGGGTTAGCGCTACTGGGCATAAGGCGATCAGGTACCAGCCTTATCGAACTGGGGGTAGGACTTCCGATTATCTCTGTCAGAATACCGATAATATTGTGATAGTACCCGGTTGTTCTCAAGCCACCGTTATACCAGACCGAAAAGCGCGATCCGGTTTTTTGGGTATAGCCCGGTTTGTCTTCCACTGCCAGCCTGTTGGCAATTGCTGCTCCAAGTCCGTCAAGACTGGTCATCAGAAGGGGGTCATACACAGATGAGAAGGGGTCTGGGAAGGGAGGGCCTGCCACGACTGTTCCGGCTGGCGCCGTCTGGTGGTGATTGTAGAGTATCTGCGGAATCCAGTCAATATATAGCTGGCGACTCATATTCTCGCTCTCTATGAGGTTGTTCATAAAGAAATCTCTGTTGTTGTTGTGGCCGGCATATTTCTGGTATAGCCTTGGGATATTCATCCTGCGCCGGGTGGGATCCTCTTCCCTCATATACCACGAAGAAACAAGCTCCTGTCCGTCTGGGTTGGCGTGAACCAGCAGAACTATAACATTATCGAGTATATCAAGGGTTTCCTTGTCAGTTCTTGAGGCCAGCTGGTACGCTGTTTCTATTAACTGATGTGTTCCTGCTGTCTCTGTGGCATGAAGTCCGCCATCTATCCAGACAACAGCCTTGCCCTCCTGAGCCATGGCCCTCGCCTCTGCATCGGAGATTCCCTCTGCACGGCCCAGAGACTGGGAAATGTTCCTGTAGTGCTCCAGATTGTTAAGGTTTTCAGGTGAGGAGACAACAAGCATATATTGTGTCCTCCCCTCTTCCGTTTGTCCTATGCTGACAATCTGAACCCGGTCAGAGGCTGCATCGAGCATCTTGAAGTATGCTTCGGTCTGTGTGTAGGTTGCAAGTGAATAGTCATCACCTATATTGAACCCGAAGTGCTCTATGGGAGCAGGTATTCTCTGGGCAGATAATGACATCGCAATCATTGACAGGATAATTATCCCTGAAAAGATTCGGCTGTTTTTCATAATAAGCTCTGTTAAGTTAATAAGCAAAAAATTTGTCCGGACCCATTGTCACGGCCACTCATTCATTTTTATTGTTTGGTGTATAGCTGGTTGAATATAAGTTTGAAATTGCCGTGTGACTGTGACCTGAATATTATGTCACTTCCAAACCCTATTAGTTCACCGTTGCCAATTTTGGCCCTGAAACCTGTTATGCCGTCCAGAAGATGCTCCTGTCCTACTTCCCATCCGCTTTTCACAGGTGTGTCGGTTGAGAACCAGAGCAGCTTCTCAAGCTCGCTCTCTGAAGCTCCCTCTTCAAAGCTGAAAACGGGCCCCTGATTGAAGCTTATATGTGTGC
>SLNP01000101.1 GCA_007132995.1 Bacteroidales bacterium
CCGGCAGGAAGCTCTTCAAAAGGTGTTCCGGGTTCAATCCCGGTAGCGGCATCACCACTCTCTTCGTTGTAGATATATCCGCACACCTTGCACCTGAATTTCCTGTTCATCTATTTCTCCTATATGTGTCTGTTATAGTATCCGTATAAAGATTACCCCAAAAAGCTCAGCAGTATTCCAGCTGCCACAGCCGACCCGATAACACCAGAAACATTTGGTGCCATGGCGTGCATAAGAAGGTGGTTGTTGGGATCATACAGCAGCCCCTCATGCTGAACCACCCTGGCACTGTCGGGTACTGCAGATACACCTGAAGCGCCTATAAGGGGGTTTATCTTATTCTCTTCAGAGAGGAACACATTCATAAGTTTGGCAAACAGAAGCCCTCCTGCAGTGGCCACCATAAACGACACGGCACCCAGCCCGAATATAAGCACAGACTCGGATGTTAAGAATACATCGGCCTGAGTCGATGCACCCACTGTCAGTCCCAGCATAATTGTTACTATATCTATCAGGGAGTGTCGTGCAGTCTCTGCGAGGCGCCGTGTAACTCCAGACTCCTTCAGAAGGTTACCGAAAAAGAGCATACCGAGAAGCGGCAGTGCCGAGGGAGAGATAAAAAGGGTAAGAAACAGCCCAACCAGAGGGAACAGGATCTTCTCCATCTTAGATACTGCCCTGGGGGCCTTCATGCGAATTCTCCTCTCCCTTTTCGATATAAGAAGACGCATAACCGGTGGTTGAATTACCGGTACAAGTGCCATGTATGAGTAGGCAGCGATTGCAATAGGCCCTATAAGGTTCCGCACCGTGGTTCCATCGGGAAGTATATTGACCCCATTTGCCAGACGGGAGGAGATAAAAATCGCTGTCGGTCCGTCTGCCCCTCCGATTATACCAATTGCACCTGCCTCGGGAGGTGCGAATCCCAGTGCCAGTGCTCCAAGGAATGTTATAAAGATACCAACCTGAGCGGCTGCACCAAGAACCATAAGCCTCGGATTGCTTATAAGGGATGAGAAGTCGGTCATAGCACCTATTCCCAGAAATATAAGAGGGGGATATATGCCCTGTACTACACCGAAGTAGAGATAGTTAAGCACACTTCCCTCCTGATATACCCCTATCTGTAAATTAAGGCCCTCCTGCTGAAGAAAGGGTATATTGCCAAGCAGAATTCCTGTTCCAATGGGAACAAGAAGCAGTGGCTCGTAGCTGTATCTGATAGCCAGGTAGATAAAGAAGAGTCCAACCGCCATCATTATGAGGTGCCCTGTAGTAACATTGCGGAATCCGGAAAAATTCCAGAACTGCCTTAATCCGCCGATCTCATCCATATCGACCTCTGGTACATACGCGGCTGCCTCTGTTCCTGCAGGCGATTCATATGTGGCCTCAATATTCCTGAGAGATTCATTTCTGGCCTTTTCGGGCTTTACAAAGGCCGACCATGTGAGTGACAGCAGCGCAACTATTCCAATTGTTGTAAGAAATCTTCTCTTTGCCATACCTCTAGTCCATTTCCATTATTACCTCTTCCTGAAGAACCGACTGACCCTCTGTAACCATAACCGCGGTTATTACCCCGTCACGCTCAGCCTTTATCTCATTCTCCATCTTCATAGCCTCCATTACATAGAGCTTCTGCCCTTTAGATACAGTGTCGCCGGGCTTGACAAGGATATTGAGAATCAGTCCCGGAAGCGGTGCTTTGATAGTGGTTTTGGATTGGCCTGCCTTCTTTTCAATCTCTTTTTTGGGCTCTTTCACCTGCTGTTTAACAACCACAGGAGGGGACTTAACCTGTCTGGTCTGACCATGAATTTCAACCTCAAAGGTGGTTCCGTTGACCTCTATCTGGGCGGTAGTACCCTCTACGCTGATTACATCTACCTCGAAAGTGTTTCCGTTTATTGTAAACTTATAGCTTTTCATCTGTAAGGGATATAATTATATTTTCTCTCTTTTTTTGTGATCGGTGAAGCAGCTTCGACCGAATATTGCATCATTCAAATGATCTCTTATAAACGAAGGAGACCGGACAAAAAAGTTCTGCAAATATCAAAATCTGTCAAACCCCCTCATATTGTAGAGCTTTGAACTCCATGGAGAGTAGGTCCGTGAGACACGGTTTATTGTTATCACATTGCTCTCCTCGTCATGTATCTCATTATAATACATGTATAGGGCCATAGCTATGGCCGCATTGGTATCGGCCGGGACTGACTCTCTTATCTCTTCCACTTTTTTGCCCGAACCCTTTACCGCCTTTCTCAACTGTATACGCAAAACGGCAGGCAGAATATACCTGACTATCGAGTATATGCTCAGCAGAGCGATGAATACAACCATCATCCCGACAAGGACTATCTCGAGCGAGAAGTTGTCTATTACAGAAAAATCCAATTGTAAACTACCATATATCATACTGTCACCTCCCTGTTAAAGTGGAATATTAGAGTGCTTCTTAAGCGGGTTACGATCTTTCTTGGTTATGAGTGATGTCAGAGCCCTTATTACACGGAACCGTGTGTTACGCGGTTCAATCACATCATCAAGATACCCATATCTTGCAGCCTCATAGGGATTTGCAAATTTATCCCTGTACTCATCCTCCTTCTCTTTTATGAAGGTTTTTCTCTCATCTTCATCCTCTATCGCTGCAATCTTCTTGCCTTCCAGCACCTCGATGGCTCCCTGGGGGCCCATCACTGCTATCTCGGCAGATGGCCATGCATAGTTAACATCTCCCCTAAGCTGCTTGGATGACATAACACAGTGAGCGCCACCGTAAGACTTACGGATTGTAACTGTGACTTTGGGCACGGTTGCCTCGCCGTAGGCAAACATGAGTTTGGCGCCATGAATTATGATACCACCATACTCCTGTCCGCTTCCGGGGAGGAACCCGGGCACATCAACAAGGGTTACAATGGGAATATTGAATGCATCACAGAAGCGAACAAAGCGGGCGCCCTTACGGGAGGCCTCTATATCAAGAACACCGGCAAGGAAATTGGGTTGATTCGCAACAATGCCAACCGGCGCGCCATCGAATCGGGCAAATCCGACAACTATATTCTTGGCATAGTTGGCGTGCACCTCAAGGAAGTCAGCATCATCGACTATGCGCATAATAATATCCTTAATATCGTAGGGCTGATTAGGATTATCGGGAAGAATATTATTCAACGACTCATCTGCTCTGTTTATAGGATCTGTGCTTTCAACAAGAGGGGGCTCTTCAAGGTTGTTCTGCGGCAGGTAGCTCAGAAGTTTCCTGAGCAGCAACAGGCCCTCCTCCTCGTCCTCGGCAACAAAATGTGAAACACCCGATTTGGACGAGTGAATGGCAGCACCACCCAAGTCTTCCGTAGAGATATCCTCTCCTGTAACAGATTTGGTAACTTTTGGGCCGGTCACAAACATATAGCTACTGCTCTCGCTCATTATAATATAGTCAGTGAGGGCCGGTGAATAGACTGCACCACCGGCACATGGTCCGAAGATGGCCGATATCTGCGGTATCACTCCTGAGGCAAGAATATTTCTCTCAAATATTTCGGCATATCCTGCAAGACTTCTCACACCCTCCTGAATACGGGCACCACCACTATCATTTATCCCAATCACAGGTGCTCCGGCTTTCATTGCCATATCCATGACCTTACATATTTTCTGGGCAAATGTCTCGGAAAGGCTACCTCCGAACACGGTAAAGTCCTGAGAGAAGACATACACCAATCTCCCATCTATTGTACCGTGGCCTGTTACCACTCCGTCAGAAAGAAACTTTTTATCACCCAGCCCGAAGTCCTCGGTACGATGTGTCACAAACATGTCAAACTCTTCGAAGCTTCCTTCATCCAGCAATATTGTAAGGCGCTCACGGGCTGTGAGTTTCCCTTTCGCATGCTGAGCTTCTATTCTTTTGGCACCTCCGCCCATTTTAGCCTGTTCGCGGAGTTCAATCAACTGTTTAATCTTTTCGGGACTATTCATGGATCTTTTCGTATATTGTTTTATTTCTTTTTACTCTTGTCTTCACACAACTCTGTAAGCACCCCGAATGTCGATTTCGGATGCAGGAAAGCTATACTTAAACCCTCTGCGCCTCCCCTTGGACTGGAGTCAATAAGTCTGACACCACTCTTATCAGCCTGCTCAAGGCACTCCTCAATATTATCAACGGCAAAGGCTATGTGGTGAACGCCCTCACCTCTTTTTTCTATAAATTTACTTATTGGACCATCCGGTCCGGTCGATTCAAGGAGCTCAATCTTGGTGTCGCCAACCTTAAAGAAAGCGGTTTTGACCTGCTGTTCTGCCACCTCTTCAATGTTGTAACACGAGAGGCCAAAAACTTTCTCGTAAAATGGTATTGACTCCTCGAGACTCCTGACCGCAATGCCGATATGCTCAATATGTTTCGGTTTCATTATGGTATGTTTTATATAGTAACTATTTCTTCATCCAATGTAAGCGACAGCACCACCCGGGTCTCTTACTTCACAGCTTCATAACAGAGTAGAAGAGACCTGCCCCTGCTGCAATAGAGCAACCGCATCCAAAACACCCCTGCGACAAATAATGTCAGAGTGATGCATGAAAACAGTTTTAATAAGATCTGATTAATATAAAAAGAACCCTCGCTTACAAGCACACAAAATTACCACTTTAATTGATCAACAAACAAAACAAAAGTCATTTTTTTCCGCTTTGCAGTACAGGACTATTACTCTTGCTTCTGTAAGATCAATCCCGTGCGCGCTCCAGGTGTCAAAGAGAAAAAACTCATAATCAACTGCAGCAAATGGATGCTCTCCATATCGCCAAACTCTCAGTTGGTAGGAGGAGAGAGAGGGGCCTCAGAACGGGAAATCAGAACGGTCAAGGACAGCCCTTTCAGTTTCAGGCTTTCTGGCCTCGATATGGCTTTTATTTCCATCAACAAATATAGCCCTGTAGGGTATTGTGGGGCAGGCATACTCGCATGCACCACAGCCGACGCATAGGTCTTCAGTAACTTCAGGAATAAGGAGATTCTCTTCAAAGGGCACCATTTCAACAGCTTTTGTGGGGCAATGTTCCGAGCAGGCTCCACAATCTGTCTTATCGGTATTGACCACACAGTTCTCTTTTATAAACACAGCCTTTCCGATCTGCGTGAGTTGCTTCGCCTCCAGCCCGAGGGGCATTATGGCACCGGTCGGACAGATATCTGAGCATATGGTGCAGTCAAAATTACAGAACCCCTTATGAAAGTCGAGATGAGGCTGCATAATGCCAGCAATACCGTACTCCCTTACCGAGGGTTGGATAACCCTGGTGGGGCATGCCGCTACACAGAGTGAGCATGCGGTACACCTATTCAAAAAATGGTTAAGCGAAACAGAGCCCGGCGGGGTCACAGGGTAGTTCTTCTCCTCCCTGACCGTTGTAATTGTTCCGGAGTCTGTTACTTCACCGGCTCTGGCAACTCGTATGGCACCAGCAAAAAGGGTCAAGAGTGCCGTCCCGGCCAGAAACTCTCTCTTGCTCCTGTCGGTTGCTGCATCGGTTACGGGGTTATCTACCGCTTCTGAAGCCTTTAAAGAGATGGCACTGCTGAATGATACAGCCTTATCAGGACATATCCCAATACAGTTGAAGCAGCCCACACAGCGGGAGAGATCAACATTGCGGTTCAAAAAATCGATACATGAAGCCTTGCATGCAACGGCACAGCGGCCACATCTGCTACAATCGTTATCTATCGTTATTCTGAACAGAGAGACTTTAGATATAATTCCCAACAGGGTTCCAACCGGACAGACGGTATTACAGTAAAGCCTGCCCCGGCGCATCGAGAGAGCAAGTACCAGAAAGAGGAATAGCAGGGGTATAAGGTAGGTCATTATCGCATAACCCCTTATGTCAACATTATAGACAATAAATATATTGTGATTGGCAAGCACCGATGCTGCAAGATTGTTGAAATAGAGCAACAGTGGCTTGAAGAACATGGTGCTGAAGCGGCCATAAATACTGTATGGATCGAGGAGGGTGACCAGATATATTCCTCCTGTAAGCAGCAGTATCATTGTAGCACCAAGAATAGTGTAGCGCAATACATTAAAGGGTTTACCATAGCCAAACCTCCTGAACCTCTTCTTATACTTACCCCCTACCCTGCTGGCTGCATCCTGCATTATTCCCAGCGGACATATGGCTGAGCAGTAGGTTCTGCCGGTTGCAAAGGTCAGAATAAGAACAAACAGGAACCCTCCTGCGGCTATAGCCGGCGATGTAATAAAGTTAATAAGTGAGGGGACAAACTGAAGATAGAGTATGGTACCAAACATCTCCTCGGGAATCATGCCCCGGAAATCAAGAAAGAGAGAGGTAGTAGATATAATAAAGAGTAAAGCGAAAAAGAGTCTAAATCGCTTAAGAGTAGAGGAACGCATGGTGTGGCTACATTTGTATGCGGTTAATATTCAGTTCTTCAAGTTGCATATTCCCGGCTCCAAGCTCATGAGCTAAAGGGATATATCCAATCTGCATGGGGTTCATATCCATCATCAACGCCGCAGCTGCATCTGCAGCTACCCAGTCCGGTGATATGATCTGGGCCCTCATGTCAACAATATCATCGACTGATATTCCTCTGGGGCCATTCCTGAGCATAACCCTATAGGCATCAATAACATGAAGGCAGGGCTTCTTCTCCCAGAGGGTGTAATCGGCTATACACTGATTTAGATTATTCCTGTGCCAGAAACGCCTGTCCCACACGACTCCCATCATGTTTTTCAGAGCTGCGGTCATTCTTGTTCCACTATGGTGCTTGAGAACCGGGACATTGATTATCACATCGGCCTCGAACATGAGGTTGTGTATCTGTGTGGTTTTAAGAGACCTTGCCTCAGGCAGTGAGACATCCCTGTAATAGCTTTCGGTATTGGCCGGGACTATCCTTGCTCCGGCCCCTCTGGCCGCACTCTCGATACCTGAGTTTCGATAGCAGCGGGTCCACTCATCGCATGTATTATCAAACACGCTCACCTCTGACGCACCCGCCCTGAAACAATGCTCTATTATGCGCGCCACCAGGCCCGGATTGGTATTGGCTCCTCTTTCGGGAATGACATCCCATCCAATATTGGGTTTCACCACTACCTTCTGCCCGCTACTTACAAAGCTACCCATTCCACCGATACTCTGTATACCGATATCGAACATCGCCTCGGGCGATCCTCCCATAACAGCAACAAGATCGTAGGGAGAGTCATCTCCATCTGCTGCGAGAATATCAAGACGATGGGTACCTACAGAAAAAGCGGCTCCCGCAGCCAATCCGGCTGCTGCTGTCTTCTTAAGAAAATTTCTTCTTTTCATAACCCCGTTTTTTATCTGATTCCTCCTGTCCTCTATTTTGGTGCAACATGACCAATTTGTAACAGGCTGCTTAAGAAATGCTGATCTGTTTACACTGCTGCACCTGTAACAATATGGCGCAAATTACCATTTTTTTCCGATATTGCGATCATAAAATGAGAACCATCACCCTTGTTACACAGCATATCAGATATCTGCTGATGTACCATACAGTATATACCGGAACCTGCAGAGACATATATTTCGGATAGAGGGGTGATCCCGGCTCCCGTCTATTTTTTTGCCACCTCCTGCGACATAGAGGGTGGTGATTGGCACCCACTGCGAAGACATTGATAAACTCGAATATATGAAGATATTGATTTATGACTGTTTCTCCGGAATAAGCGGAGACATGAACCTTGGAGCCATGGTCGATCTTGGTGTTGATGCCGGGTTTCTGACCGCTGAGCTCCATAAGTTAAACCTCAAAGGATGGAGTATTGATTTTAAAAAGAGCCAGAAGCATGGTATTACAGGAACCAGTGCGAGGGTCACACAGACAATACATGAGCATAAACACAGACACCTTAGTGACATAAAGAAGATTATTTGGGAGAGCACCCTTGGCGACGAGGTTAAGCATCTTGCCCTCAATATATTCAAAACGATTGCAGAGGCTGAGGCTTATGTACACAATAGCGACATAGAGAAGGTGCATTTCCACGAAGTTGGTGCCATAGACTCTATAATAGATATTGTTGGAGCCGCAATATGCATCCATCACCTTCAACCCGACATAGTTACAGTAAAATCACATATTGAACTGGGTGGGGGATTTGTGAAGTGCGATCACGGAACACTTCCGGTACCCGCACCGGCAACAGCAGAGATAGTAAAGGGGCTACCGGTAAAACTAAATAGTGTCGATTTTGAGGCAACAACGCCTACAGGTGCCGCGATAATTGCCACTCTTGTGAACGGAAAAACAGATGATCTCATGCCGGTTAAAATTATAAAGACCGGTTATGGTACCGGTGAGAAGGAGCATGACTCAATACCAAATTTATTGAGGGTTCATCTGGCCGGGCCTGCTACTGTTCAGGATGGGGGCGGCCATGAGGCTGCAATGGTGGAGTGTAATATTGATGATATGAACCCGGAAATATATCACCACCTTTTTGACAGGCTCTATTCGATTGGTGCATCAGAGGTTTTCATCACTAACACCATTATGAAAAAGGGTAGACCCGGCATAGTGCTTACCGCCATATGTGAGAAGGGGCATGAAGATAGTCTTGCCGATCTGCTCTTTGAGGAGACCACCACCATCGGGCTCCGTATATTTAACTTCAGAAAGAGAACCTTAAGCAGGAGTTTCCGGAAGGTCAGCACTTCGCTGGGAGATGTTGACTTTAAACTATCGTTTTCCGGTAACCGCCTTATATCTGCTAAGCCGGAGTATGAGGCTTGCAGAAGTATAGCTGTTGAGAGGAACATTCCTCTGAAAACTGTTATATCGAAGGTGACAAGAGAGTTTTACAACGACACCAATTCCTCCTGCACAAAAGAGGCAGAGTAACCAGATACCATTATAAATACAGGATAATGAACAGAGAGGAGTTAAAACACCTACTCACGGAGGTCAGCAGGGGCACCACAGATGTAACTGCAGCCTTGGAGAGGCTCAGGGATTTCCCCTACACCGATCTTGGCTATGCCAGGATTGATAACCACAGGGAGCTGCGGACCGGCTATCCGGAAATAGTATTCTGTTCCGGAAAGAGCATTGATCACATAAAGGGCATAATGCTTGCTATGTCGAAGAGAGAGAAGAGTGTGATAGCCACAAGGGCTACCCCTTCTATGTTTGAGGAGGTAAAAAAAATAATACCGGAAGCTGTATACTACGGTGACGCCCGTATAATAAGCATTAAATCATCGGAGAGGGGTCTTCATATCCCTGACACATCGGTTGGTGTCGTGAGTGCAGGCACTGCCGATATACCTGTTGCTGAAGAGGCTGCTGTAACAGCTGAGCTATTGGGTAACAAGGTGATTAGAATTTACGATGTGGGAGTAGCCGGAATACACAGGCTTGTCGACAAGCTTCCTGATATAAAAAAGTGTGGGGTAATTGTTGTAGTGGCAGGTATGGAGGGAGCGCTTGCAAGTGTTGTCGGAGGGCTCGTTGACAGGCCGGTAATAGCGGTGCCCACAAGTATCGGTTATGGCGCCAACTTCTCAGGAATATCTGCCTTGCTGGCAATGCTTACCAGCTGCGCTGCCGGCATAACAGTTGTCAACATAGACAACGGATTTGGTGCAGGTTTTGCAGCCAGCCGCGTTAACCGACTGATAGCCTCAGAACAGCCGGGAGACTCTGATGAATAGCAACACCCCTTTACTATCTTCCGCCTACCTCCCCCCTGTGAGCTACATGGCAATTGTCTCAGGCCACAGTCGTGTGATAATAGAGAGAGATGAGAACTATAAAAAACAGTCATACCGCAACAGATGCTGTATTATGTCGGCAAACGGAGTCCTTGCTCTCTCAGTGCCGGTTCTCAGAGGCAGTTTCCATAAGGTTGCCCTCTCAGATATTGAGGTCGACTATTCCGGAAGGTGGATAGATGTACACAGAGCTGCATTGATATCAGCCTACAGGAGATCGCCCTTCTTTGATTTCTATTTTGATCAGCTGCTATCTGTTATTGAACAGCGCCCCAAAAAGCTAATAGAGTTGAATCACGGTTTACTTATAAAGATAATAGAGCTTACCGGCATTAAAAGCTCTGTTGAATTTAGCAACAGCTTCATCAGGCCGGCAGGTGACCCATCAGACTTCCGATACATAATTGATCCGAAGAGAGACTATATCAGCAGTTTTCATCTACCCCCCTACATACAGGTTTTCGAATCCAGGTACGGATTTGTTCCAGACCTCTCTATAGTAGATCTTCTCTTCAATATGGGACCGGAAACAGCATCATATCTGGCCGGGGTTATTACCGCCGGGTCGTCAGAATAGGTAATATCCAATTCTTCAATATTACACAATAACCCTGCTGTAGTAGCAGTTAAAATCTTACACCTGCGGTAACTGTAAAGTTGTTGCGTGTGTTGTCTATGGTTGCGGCATCGAGATCAGGGTGGCTATACATGAAATACTTCTGACTGCTTGAGAGTCGTGTATAGCCAAAGTCAAGGTAGAAAGAGGCCTGCCTTACTCCTATTCCACCAGAGTATGAGCTGTAACTCCAGTCGCTGTTTGGCTCATCCGGGTGGAAGCCGCTTCCATAAAAGCCATATCCGCCTCTGAGGTAGATGTTGCCCAGACGATATTCAAGACCAGCCCTTATATTATGCGCAGGGGCAAAGATATCTCTTATAGACTGGTTTTCATCGAAGTAGTCATAATTATCGCTGGCATTGCTGAATCTGGTTATACTGTAATCTACAAACTCATAGTCTAAACTAATAGTCGCAGAGCGGTCTATCTGTACAGCAGCACCCGTTAAAACACGGAAAGGAGTTGTGAGTCTATACTCAAAACGGAAGGCATCGGAGCTGAATTCGTACATATCGCCGTTATCGAAAGTGCTCACTATATCGTCGTGGTAGTACTCCTTGACCCTGAAAATGGTGGGTGTGTGCAATGAGAGACCCAGCCTGACAAAATCGAGAGGAAGATATATCAGGCCCGCCCTGAGCGAGTAGCCCGTACCGGTAGCCTCGAAGTGGTCTACGAACGAGAACGATTTGAAATCAAAAATAGCCCCCTGATCATCATGCTCAATATGTTCATAATGGCCGGTATAGTTGAATCTGGAAAGGCTAAGAGCAGCACCGGCAAAGAGGTTATTGCCGTAGTTTACCGCAAGGGAGAATGTGTGGTCTCCTGCATACCCCTCGTTCTGAATTACACGCCTTACGCTCTGCCCGTATGTAGACTGCGTCTCTTCACCATAGCGGCTGAATATTGTTGCATAGGTTGTACCACCACCTCCGGCTATGGTGTCAATAAGCCAGGCGTCAAAGGCCCGGCCGGCACTCCCTCCAAGATTTTCCCATAATATTCCATTACTGGCATCTGCCCAGAAATCGGCCATACTGCTGTTGCTCTTGACGCCCCGTATCACAATGTTGGCATTATAATTATTTGTCTGGCTGTATGAGTAACCAAATACTGTCGAGACATGGCCGCTCTCACTTCCGGTAACCACAACCGGAACGGCAATACCAAACTGTCCGGCTGAGAGATTATACCTGAAATCCTCACCCCTGTCTGTGAAGAATGAGCTGGAATTATTGTAACTGATATGTGGGGTAAAGCTGATCTCTGATCTCCTGAAAACTGCTAATCCCGCCGGATTGAGTCCTAAAGATGAGAGGTCGCCTCCCAAAGCGGTAAAGGCGCCACCCATTGAGTTAAAACGGCTAGTACCGCTATAGAAGCGCTGGCTATACCTTAAGGCGTCGTCGGGACTCTGGGCCTCCAGTGAAAAGGGGATATTTATCAGTAGCAGCAATGTGCCTATCGTTATAAATAGTTTTCTCATAATCTGTCTGATTTTTTTATAGTTATCTCACCAAGCCTGCCGACTCCATCCCTGTTTCGTATAACAATGAATCGGTCAACGGCATTTTAAAAATAGTACTCACAAAAAAGAGTGGCACAACTATCGTCCGCCGCCACCGGTTCTGCCGGTTCTGCCGGTAGTTGTAGTTGTAGTGGTTGTAGTCGATCTTCCTGTTGACACAGATGTTCCGGTCGAACCACTCCTTCCGCCCGAACCTGTTGATGTGGTTGTGGTACGGACATTCCCGGTCGATCCTGTGGATGAGCCGGTGGTTCTACGGTTAATGGTGGGAGGAGACACGCTGCTCCCTGTACTGACTCTGGAAGGAATGTTTATGATAGATGATGAACTACCTGAGGTTGTACCTGTTCTAACCGTCGATGTGGCCACAGATGTCTGGGTTCTGATATTCGAGACCGACACATTGCTGCTGGTACTTCCTGTTCTTCCGGCCTGCACAACGGTAGAGGCATTGGCTCTGCTGGTGTTGTACGAGGGCCTGGTAGCTACCCTGGAACTACTGTAGGTAGGGGTATACGCCCGATCTGCAGTTGAGTAAAGTGGTCGTGACACATTGGTTGCAGAGCTGGCTGCCACCCTTCTTCCTGCATCTGATGCAGATACTTCGCCACGATCAACCTGAGCCTGATATACAGCCCTCCCTGCAGCATCCTCTGTAGCAGTACGACGCGAACCGGCAACTGTAGTAGTGGTCATATCGCCGGATCTCCTGATAGCGGTACCGGCTACTGATGTAGCGGCACCCCGCGATGACTGGTCTGCAATGTATCTGGAGGAAACAGTACTATAGGTCTGACGCCTCTGCACAGGAAGTGTTGATCTTGCAGAAGCGCGGGGAGTTTGGTAGAAGCCACCGTAGCCTACCCCGTATCCGTAATAGTAGTGTGAGCTGTAAAATCCGTGCCCATACATAGGATAGTGGCCCCATAGCCACGGAGTATGAAACCCGTAGTGGTGATAATAGAATGGGTCATACATCATAAAGTGATCATGGTACCCGAACATGTGGTAGCTGGAAAAGCCCGGATATCTATAGCCAAAGCCCATATAGAATGGGGTGATACGATAGGGGCTGTACCATCTGTCTCTCCAGTATGGATAGAAATAGTTTCCATGGAACCTGCTTATCCGTGATGCATAGGAGAAGTCATCGTAATATATGAAGGGGTCACCCTGTCCGACATTATCTTCAGCAGTATAACGCTTCTCATGATTATCATAATAGAAGTCGGCAATGAGGGTGTCAACATTGTAAACCTCATCGTAATAGAGCTGCTCTTCCTGCTCACGGGCAGGTTCAGCATCTTTGGTATCGGCAACGATAACCTGCTGGTCAGATGGCCTGAAGTAGAGATCGTCATGCTCTGCCCCCACAAAGAGGTCGCTTGAGCAGGAACTCAGCAAGAGTGCCGTAATTAACGCTATGTAAACCAGTGCTTTCATATCTGCATAGTTATGTTCGAATAAACTTCTTCTGTAAGAGAAGTAACAAATTCCGTACCAACAAGGCAATAAATGGAGGTATAAAAGATGTTTGACGGCAGTCTGCCATACTCATGATATGTTTTCATTCAATTAAGCGGAGTACAAAAGTTATTCCTCAGTTACTCCGGTTCGAAGATAGGTCATATTTTATAAAGGATTGCAAGAGGATTTATCTATCTCTTCTGATGCTCTTAAGGTAATCTCTCTTGTGGTTCTTGATGACACAAAGGTTTCTCTCCCACCTTTTGGCCTTACCCGAATTTCGGCTTCCCATCTTTGCTTGACCAACATTTCTCCCTCACCTTTTTTTGCTTGGACCAAAAGTGCTGATTTCTAACTTTTTTGACGGGCCAAAAAGTTTTCTCTTGTTCTTTTGGCTTGACCCAAAGTTTGGCTTTCTACCTTTGCTTGACCAATATTACTATCTCACCTTTTTTTGCTTGGACCAAAAAAAGGTGACCAACCGAGGTCGGCGAAGCCGGGCGAGCTCGCGACCGGATGGGAGCAAAAAAAGTCAAGGCTTAAGCGACTCGCTGATTACACATTATTGCTAATGAGACAGGTCTGTCTTATATGCTCACAACACAACCCGTAATAAGAGAAGCTGCCCGTAATGCAAGATAACTACACATCCCGTCCTGGGGGTACGCTTCCTTTTTTTCCCGAAACATCTTAAAGCTTTTTTTTAGTGCGAGCGTTAGCGAGCACTTCTCTCCGCTCTACGCTCTACGCTCTCCGCTGCGAGCTGCGACAGCAGCAAGCCCATGCCTGCGATCGCAAAAAAAAACCGGCCCGCATAAGCGAGCCGGCTCAGATTAACTATCAGCAGATATTCGGTAAAGAGCGACTCTCTTAATAACTATGAGCCTGAGCCAACCCTTCTGCTGCTGGTATTCGTTGTGGCAGAGGATCCCGATCCTGAGCTGCCTGAAGATCCCGTCCTTCTGTTTACCGTTCCGGTACTCCGGCTTGTACTGCTGGAACTCCTGTTTACTGTTCCGGTACTCCGGCTTGTACTGCTACCGGTGTTACGGTTCACAGTAGTGTTGCCTGTGCTTCGCCTTACCGTACCGGTATTGCGGTTCACCGTAGTGTTGCCGGTGCTTCGTCTAACCGTACCGGTATTGCGATTTACCGTGGTGCCTGTGCTGCGGCTTACCGTACCGGTATTGCGATTTACCGTGGTGCCTGTGCTGCGGCTTACCGTACCGGTATTGCGATTTACCGTGGTGC
>SLNP01000040.1 GCA_007132995.1 Bacteroidales bacterium
ATATGATATCAGCATTATTATCGGCTACGGTAACAGGTTTTGGTGACCATGCCATAGCGTTGGGTATAGCAGGAGTAGGTTCTGCGGTAGGAACCGGAATAGCAGCATTTGGAGCCATGGGCCTCTGGAAGCAATCGATAAAGGACAAAAAGAGGCTGCCACCTTTGGCACTGGCCATGGTCGGTATGCCCCTTAGTCAGGTCATTTACGGTATGATCTTTATGAACGCCATGATAGCTGCCAACCTGAGTCCCGAAAGCTACCCGAATCAGATGATCTGGGGTTTCTTTATTGGTATAGCACTTGCTGCTTCAGCCATCATGCAGGGCAAGGCGGGTGCTGCCGCATGCTCTAACCTGGCAGTTGACAATAAGCAGGGTACCGGTATGTATATAGCCGCAATGGGTATTATTGAAACCGTTGCACTGCTGGCCATGGTATTCGGTATGGGAGGCATACCGTCAGTTTAGCAGCGTGTCTGGATGCTCGTGGTGCTCGCCGGTCGGCCTTTGCTCTTATCAATCTATCGATAGTGCAAGGCGAAAGCCGATTCTATTACTCTTTACATCTGGCAATTTATTGTAACGCATATTTGGGAAACAGTATTCGGCGGAGTCCTGCCAGCTTCCTCCTTTTAAAATCTTACCGAGCCCTGACTCTATCTCCAATGGATTTGGCTGGCCTTCTGTTGGGTCTACAACATCTTCCCTGGGGAAGTCACCATCCCAATCCTGAGTCCATTCAAGTACATTTCCAGCCATCTCATACAAGCCCAGTGAATTGGGAGGAAAGCTGCCAACCGGGACTGGCCCTGCTCTATAGTCAGGATCACTACCGGGACACTGGTAGTTGTGGATGGAATTTGAAATGTGGGGATTAAAGTTTGCGCGACTGGTGCAAAGACATAAATATTCGTTGGGCTCAGGAGAACTGCTATACTTAAAATCTGCTCTGGCAGCAAGCTCCCATTCGGCTTCAGTTGGAAGTCTTGCACCAATCCACCCGGCAAAAGCCACAGCATCGTGCCATGTCACATTTATTACAGGTTGCTTACCACGACCCAGTCCATCATCATCTGGTTTCTCCCTGCCGGTGGCCTCACAAAAAAGGTCATACTGCTCAAAGGTAACAGCATACTTCGATAGGCGGTACGGTTTTGTGATTGTTACCGTATGGGCATTAATAGTCCATGGTATCAAATAGTTGGTGCTCCGCACAAAAGAGCCGGGTTCAATGTCAATCCACTCAATTTCCGGTTTGAGAAGATCATTGCGATACTCAACAACCGGACTCTCAACACTCCTGTCCGATTCATTTATTACAGTGGTAACACCTGTGCCTGCAAGGGGCAACGCCATAGCAACAACGGCAATTAGCAGCCACTGCCTCTTAACCCTGTCTGGTAGATCTGATCTCTTCATCTCAATATGATTTGGTTGAAACTGGTTGTCCATATAGGAGGTTAAGCACTAGCTTTCTTATACCACTAATATAGACAAAACTGGTTTTATCCCTGATAACAACCTCCGGTAAATGCTTTTCCGGCAACACACGGACTTTGTCAGGACTCCCGGGAAGGCTTGCCCGGGCAGGCTATACCCTTTAGAAATGATACGATACACTATCTTAATTATCATTGGCTACCTTCTTATTAGCAGATTCATCTGGGTAGGTGAGGCTCTTACTAAAAAGAGCAGCAACCCTAAATCATAAGCTTTGCGGGAGAGGCATCTGCTATAACAAACCGGATTATTGCCGTTAAGAGCTGAGGCCTTTAGTTGCCATCGGCTAAATACCCCTTCACCTCAATAAACCCAAGATTACCGTTACAGCAACCACCTACACCACTGCAGCCGCGGTTACCATTCGACCCCTTTCTGACAAAGAGACCACGACATAGTGCCGGCATGGCTGCCATGCACAACCTTAAGATAGAGGCCACCACAGACAAAGCTCTGGCCACTAAACTCTCCACCGCCTCACGATCGACCTCTGTTTTGGTGTGAGGTAGATATTAGAGGCTGCCCTGCCCGCCATATAGGCAATTGCTGCTGCTGTGGCACCAATCATACTAAAATAGATGGTAAGCATCAGCAAGACAGCAATTATTATAATCAATTCAAGGCCGGTGGCAACCGAAATGGCTCTTGTTTTCCCGGATATAACCAGCGTACTTCGCTGAAAAGAGAGTAAGACAGAGAGGGCCGGCAGAAAAATCAATATTTTAAGAGGTGTATAGGCCAGATCTGCCAGGTGTGGACTCAACCCCGACACCCCTTCAAACCATATTGCTGCAAGAGGGGTAAAGGCAATTGCTGCATGAACAACGGTCACTACAACGCCCATCACTAAGGCGAATCTTCTCAGCATCCTGTAGTTCTGTTTACGATCGCCCACCAGGGCTATAAGAACCTCCTGAAAAGAGAGACCCATGCTCCTGAAAATAAAGACAAGTGAGTTAACGGCAGGAAGCACTGCCAGAGACTCTACAGGCATCTGACTACGCCCAAGAAAAAAGGTTATAAAGGGATGTACCCCCAGTGACAAGAGTGATGTTAGCGCCAGTGGTGTATAAAACCGTGCAAGGAAGCGGTAGCCAATCTTCTCCCCATTGCCTTCACCTTGCGACCCGGAGAGGTCAATGTCACCATTTGTTATTATTGCCCTTACGGTTCTCCGTACCATAAGCCATGAGGCCACTGCCTCGGCAGCAACAGCAGTTGACAGTGTCGCAGCACCAACATAGGCCCCCGGAATACCGGTTCTGTAGAGCAGATATCCGGTAGCACCAATTACAGAGACCCGTATAACAGTTCCGTAGGTAACCCTGCGGGTAAGGTTATTCCTTATCAAAATGCCCTGATAGAATCTGCGGTATCCTATTGCCGGCGCCCACGGCACAAGAAGGAGAAGGGCAACCCATGTAAGGTGAGCAACATTCGGGGGTATACCCATCAGATCCTCTACGATAAATCCGAAAACGGGAGGTATAAGCAGTATTAGCTGTGCGGCAAGCACCGAGATATTGAGAATATCTGTGAAGCGCTTTAGCTTCCTGTATGAGTGCCTGTCTGCAACCAGTGCCGTCGAAGCACTCATAAGCATAATAACAGGAGCCTCTATTATAAGTGCAAAAGAGTATGCAATACCAAAAGCGGCCAGATTGTAGCTCTCCTCTCCCAGCCGCGCAATAATAGCTACCAGAAAGGGCTGTTCGGCCGCCATCATAAGCCAGGTAAGCGCCAGCGGACTCCAAAAAAGAAAGACTTTTCTGTATGTAAGGTTTTCGGTAAATTTCATCGCGCTGCAAACTGGGCGCAAAGGTAAGTAAAGGGGAGGAAAAACCACCCCTCCCCTGCCCGATCACCTATGCATCACATAAATACCTTGCAAAAAAACTGTGCTATCTTAGCAGCACTATTATGAAAATAGCAGACCATGAGGCGAAAAGAGCAGCAGATAACAGACAGGAATATTATTGACAAGATATTGTCAAATGCCGAAGTGGTACGACTCGGCTTTATTGATAAGGGTCGCCCCTATATAGTCCCCTTCAACTACGGCTACAGCGACAACTGCATATATATACACTGCGCACCCGAAGGCAGAAAAATCGACCTTATAAAAGAGAATCCCCTGGTATGCATAGAGGCAGAGCAGACAGCGGAGATAGAGCGATATGAAAAGGCGTGTCAGTGGGGCACAATTTACCGCTCGGTAATAGGTTGGGGTATGGCAGAGATAATTACAGATTATCAGATGAAGCGTGATGCCCTCGACATAATCATGAGCCACTACGGCGCCGGAGAAACACACAACCTCGACTATGATAAGAGAAAGGTTGACAATATGTCGGTCATTAAGGTTGTTATTACGGAGATAACCGGCAAACAGTCGGGCAATTGGGAAGAGAGATGATTACAATACGCGATAG
>SLNP01000044.1 GCA_007132995.1 Bacteroidales bacterium
TGCCTGGCAGGCAATGTTTTATTGTTTGTCTGTGAGATGATTTGTGATGGGAACATTGCATATGATAACATTTTTCGCAATTTTAGCGACCATTTTTGGGCAGAAGGTGAGGAGAAGAGTGCCGGGAGAGGTAAAACCGGCAGTCGACAACCCCCTTCAATTGTTGTACAGTCAGTTAGTTAGTAACGCTTTAACATAAAGAGAGATGGCAAAAATGAATAATCCGGTAAGAGATTCTTTCAGTGGAAGATTGGGTATTATTGCGGCCGCGGTGGGATCTGCCGTGGGGTTGGGAAATATTTGGAGGTTCCCTTATGTTACAGGAGAGAATGGAGGTGGCGCATTCCTACTGATGTATCTTCTTTTTGTTATTGCCATTGGTATGCCTGTTATGCTCGCGGAGTTCTCTGTAGGTCGTCGTGCACAGCGTAATGCTCTTGGCTCTTTCAAAAAACTGGCACCCGGGAAACCCTGGTATCTGATAGGGGTTATGGGGATAGTAGCATCGTTCCTTATCCTGGCCTTTTACAGCACGATAGCCGGATGGACACTGGAGTACCTTTTCCAGGCTGCCGGAAACAGCTTCGCAGGGAAAAGTTCTGCAGAGTTGAGTGCCAGCTTTGATCAGTTTCATACCGGCACATTCAGGCCCCTTATATGGCAGATCGCCTTTATGGTACTGACAGCGCTAATAATATCCTCCGGAGTAAAGCGCGGAATAGAGAAGTATACAAAAATATTGATGCCCGTACTGCTGCTGCTTATACTTATTGTAAGCATCAGGTCAGTTACACTCCCAGGTGCCGGTGAGGGTCTCAGGTTCCTTTTCCGTCCTGACTTTTCGGCCGTGGGATGGAACTCTGTACTTGTTGCCCTTGGTCAGGCGGCTTTTTCACTCAGTATAGGTATGGGTACCATGATAACCTATGGTTCATATATAAGAAAAGAGACCAATCTGCCTGTTACGGCCTTCCAGGTATCGGTGGCAGACACCATAATAGCCATGCTTTCAGGGCTTATGATATTCCCTGCCGTTTTTGCCTACAGCATTGATCCGGCAGCTGGCCCCGGGCTGGTATTTGTTGTTCTGCCAAATATATTCTCTATGATGCCGGGCGGATATATCTTTTCGGTTATCTTTTTTATGCTTCTCTCTATAGCGGCACTTACATCGACTGTATCTATACTGGAGGTGGTTGTCGCATATCTTTCTGAAGAGCTTAATATGGCCAGAAGAACCGCCACTATACTTGGTGCAGCCTCAATTGGTGTTCTCGGAATTTTTGCGACACTCTCTTTTGGCATGCTTGACGATGTGACACCTTTTGGCAGAACATTCTTTGAGTGGTTCGACTACATCTCTGCAAACCTGCTGTTGCCGCTTGGAGCAATACTGATTGCCCTCTTTGTTGGGTGGTTTATGGGCAGAAAGGTATTTAATGATGAAATCAGTAGTGGTGGAATGTTCCGGGTAAGGGTTACAGGGCTATTCATGTTTGTTTTGAAATTCCTTGCCCCTCTGGCAATAGCAATAGTCTTTATTTACCAACTGATTGGAAGTAGCTGAAAATAGAAATAGCCTATGATGTATAGTAGTGATGTGCCGGAGCCTGTTTCAAGCAAGATAGATGAAGCATTTGAACCTGTAGTAAGGTTTCTTGAGAATATCTTTTTCTGGGATCCGGTTGCGGCTTTCGGCTTTGACCTCGACGCCCGCATACCGCTGGTGGTGGTGTGGCTTATACTGGGAGGTATATTCTTTACATTCCGGATGCGCTTTGTAAACATCAGACTCTTCGGCCATGCCTTCGCACTTCTTACGGGACGCTATGACAAAAAGGGTGACAAGGGTGAGGTGAGCCATTTTCAGGCCCTCTCCACGGCGCTGTCAGGGACAGTTGGTCTTGGTAATATTGCCGGAGTGGCAATAGCTGTTACCGTTGGAGGACCAGGAGCCACCTTCTGGATGATAATTGCCGGTTTCCTCGGGATGTCTATGAAATTTACCGAATGTACCCTTGGAGTGAAGTACCGGTTTATAGATGAGAATGGCCGGGTTGCAGGAGGGCCGATGTACTACCTCAGCAGGGGGCTGTCCCGAAGGGGACTGGGCCATCTTGGAGCTATTCTGGCCGTCTTCAGCGCAATTATGATGGTTCTGGCCAGCTTCGGAGGTAGTAATATGTTCCAGGCCAACCAGTCTTTCTCGCAGTTTACCCTTATTTTTCCTGGTATGGAGGGGTATGGTGTATGGTTCGGTCTGGCACTTGCCACACTTATTGGGATTGTGGTTTACGGAGGTATTAAGAGTATAGCAAGGGTGGCCTCGAGGCTGGTACCTTTTATGGCCCTTATATATGTAACCGCAGCCCTGATTATTATTGCCTTCAACATCACAAGGGTCGGAGAGGTGTTTGCCATCATTATCAATGGTGCTTTCAGCCCAGCCTCTTTAAAAGGTGGTATAATAGGGGTGCTTATTACCGGTTTTCAGAGGGGCGCCTTCTCGAATGAAGCGGGAGTTGGCTCTGCTGCCGTTGCCCATGCCGCTGCAAAAACTGATATACCTGTGAAGGAGGGAATAGTGGCACTTGTAGAGCCCTTTATAGACACTGTTGTTATATGTACAATGACCGCTATGGTTATTATTTTCTCGGGAGTTACCGAAACAACCACAGGGCTCGAAGGAGCACAGCTTACCTCTGCCGCCTTTGAGACCGTATTCCCCTGGTTCCCCTACCTGCTGGTGATATCTATTCTCTGCTTCGCCTTCTCGACTATGATATCATGGTCATACTATGGCCTGAATGGGTTCAGGTTCCTGTTTGAAAAACCTTTCAAAAGGATGCGAATACCAGCAAGGTTTATACCCCTGACATACTACGCCATATTTCTTGGCTTTACCGTATTGGGCGCCTCTTCGAGCCTGAATAATGTAATAGATTTCTCAGATATGATGGTGCTGACAATGGCCTTCCCCAATATTATAGGCCTTGTAATCATGGGCCCTGAGGTATATGCAGATCTCCAGGTCTATCTTAAGGCTCGCCGCGAGGGTCGGGTAGGATGATGAGGTAGGTATTACCCGGTACTTTTTTATATATTGCATCGGGCTGGTGAGCTTATTGTAACCGCCCTGTCTGTAATTCTTACATCTCGGATGGTCAGAAGAGGCATAAAAGAGTGGCTGGGGTACGACAGAAGAGAGCGGAGGGCTGTGTTTCTGCTAGCCCTTCTTATAATAGTAATTCTGACTGTCAGGGCTTTAGTACCGGAAGAGAGAGAGAGCCCCGTTGTTACCGCTGTGGAAGAGCGACTGGCAGAGGCTGCCAGCCAAAAGGAGGAGGTGACACAGAGCTTCTCAGCCGGTCAGCCAGAACCGTATCGTTCATATCCCGTGAGTGAGAGAGAAGAGAGGAGCCCTCTGGAGCTTAATAGCATCGACTCTTTATCGCTTACTGCCCTGCCCGGAATAGGCCCCGTACTCTCATCAAGGATAGTCCGCTTCCGGGACCTGCTGGGTGGGTTTGCAGCAGTTGAGCAGCTCAGAGAGGTTTATGGTCTGCCCGAAGAGACATACCTGAGGATTTCCGGAATGGTGACTGCCGACAGAGACCTTATTGAGAAGATTGACATTAACAGTGCGCCGTTTGGTGAACTTCTGCGCCATCCCTACATAGTGAGGGACGATGTTGTGTCGATTTTGAATTTTCGTGAGAACAGGGGTAGTATCAGTGACTGGGAGACGATAAAGGAGAATGGGTTGCTCGACAATTCAGATAATGAGCTTTTGGTGTACTACATTGGTTTCGGTTCAGGAGGGTAGCCGGCTACCCGGTTTGTGCTGATGACTTCAGCAAAGGAGGGGCTTTCATGCTTGTTGCCAGTTTTTTGATTGACACAAGGTGCTGATTTCTAA
>SLNP01000061.1 GCA_007132995.1 Bacteroidales bacterium
GAGTTCCGGCACTCAGCTTCAGGGGCAGAGGCTTTAATACGGTGCTGAGTGAACCTCTTGGCTACACATTTGTTGAAACAACAGAGAGCCACCCGGAGAGGTTCGCGGAGATCTGTCCGACAGGAGCTTTGATGCTCGCAGCGGAGAGATCTGCTCGCTGACGCTCGCAGGCATAGGGCATGGGGCATGGAGCATAGGGCATAGGGCATTGGCTCGCTGACGCTCGCACGAAAAGGGCAAAGGGCATAGGGCATGGAGCATAGGGCATGGGCTCGCTGCTGACGCAGCTCGCAGCGTAGAGCGAAGAGCGGAGAGCGGAGAGAAAAAAAGCTGAGAGCTGATAGCTGAGAGCTGATAGCTGACAGCTGACAGCTGGTGAAGTAAGAACGATATACTGATATGAGAATAGGGGTAACCATACTTTTACTGACATCTGCTCTGGTGGCCGGAGCTCAACCGGGAAACGACGGATGGCCGCTGTTTAGGGGCGATCAGGCTCTGACCGGTGTTGCTCATACTCAGCTTCCCGATTCGCCTCAGTTGCTCTGGACCTACCCCGGTAATTCCCGAACCGTTTCATCGCCGGTTGCCATGGACGGCATTATCTGCTTTGGCGATAACGAGGGTTTACTGCATGCCGTGAGAGCCAGTGATGGCAGAAGAGTATGGATGTATGAGACGGGTTCGGTCATTGAGGCTCCTCCTATGATACATGATGGCAGTGTCATATTTGGCACCCTCGATGGCAGGATAATCTCCCTTAACCTGCAGAATGGTGCCGAAGAGTGGATATATTCTGCCGATAATCAAATTAAAGGGTCGCCTAACTTTTTGAAGAGAAGCGATGGTACAACACTCATCATGACCGGAAGCTATGACCATTACATGCATGCGGTTGATGCATCGAACGGCAGGAAGGTGTGGATGTTCGAGACATACAACTTCATTAACGGTACGGCTGCTGTTACACCGGAACATGTGGTATTTGGTGGTTGCGACGGACTTCTATGGATCGTTGATCCTCTTACCGGCGAAAAAATCGGGAGCAATCCTGTCGATGTATATATTGCCGCCTCTCCGGCCATATACGACGGCACTGTCTTTGTCGGCGACTATGATGGAACCCTCTACGCCATGGATCTCGCAAGCGGGATAACCATCTGGCAGGCAGAGGGTCGCGACCACACCAGTGTTATAGTATCGGTTCCTGCGGTAACACGCGAAAAGGTCGTGGTTGGCAGTGAAGATATGCATCTGGGATGCTACGATACCAATAGCGGCAGTGAGATATGGAGCTTCAGAACAAATGGAAGAATTACTGGCAGCCCTGTCATAGCCGGCAACAGGGTACTGTTCGGGTCGCGCGACAGCCGCATATACATCCTTAACCTTGAAAATGGTGAAGAGGTGTGGCGCTTCGATGCCGGACGACCCATAAGCAGTACTCCCGCGGTCGTCGGCGACAGATTCTTTGTACTCACCGAAGATGGCCGCCTGATGGCTTTCGGAGCTCGCTAACGCTCACAGCATAGGGCATAGGCTCGCTGCTGTTGCAGCTCGCAGCATAGGGTATAGGGCATAGGGCATGGAGCATGGTGCTCGCTGCTGTTGCAGCTCGCAGCGGAGAGAATGGCTTGTAGCTCAGAGCTGATAGCTGATAGCTGAAGGCTGACAGCTGACAGCCGGAACAAAGAACGAAGAACGAAGAACGAAGAACGAAGAACGATAGATAAAAGAGAAGGATGAAGATAGCCTATATTGTGCCCGGAGCGGGTGATACTTTTTACTGCGCAAACTGTCACCGCGACAAGATGTTTGTCAGTGTGATGAAAAACAATCCGGGTGCCTCGGTGACAGCAATACCGCTATACCTGCTGCCCAATAGCTCTAACTTCGGAGACCTCTTCGAGTCGAAGGTCTTTTTTGGTGCCATATCGCTCTTCTTTAAGGAGCGTGTACCGCTGGCACGCCGTATGCCGAAATTTCTGGAGAGGCTGCTCGACTCGCCTCCCATGCTGCGTTTTGCTGCGCGGCAGGCGGGATCGACCACTCCTGTTGGTCTGGAAAAGACGACCATAGATATGATAACGGGCGAGGCGCCGTTTTTGGAGCGCGAGACCGGCAAACTACTCGATTATCTCTCCCGGTACGGCCAGCCCGATGTAATACATCTCTCAAATGCTCTTCTGACAGGATTGGCAGCGCACATTAAGAAACTTACCGATCTGCCCGTTGTCTGCTCACTGCAGAATGAGGATGACTGGATAAACGAGATGAGAGAGCCATATCAGACCGAGGCATGGCAGCGTATTGGTGAGAGCAGGAAGAATATTGTCAGGTTTATTAGCTCAAGTGAGTACTATAAGGCTCTGGTGGCAGAAAAGAGTGGTATACCCTCTGATATGATAGAGGTTGTTAATCCACTTACACCGCCAGAGTTCTCTGTCGACCCGAGAGGAGAGGGAGAGACCCCGGCGGTGGGCTTCTTCTCGCGACTGAGCGTGGCCAACGGTCTCGATAAGATGATTGAGGCGTGGCTGTTGCTGGGTGAGCGGGTGCCGGGAGTACAGCTGCACCTGAGCGGCGGATCGACCGCGGCCGACAAACGGTTTATAAAGAGTCAGATGAGAATTGTTGAGAGGGCCGGGAAGAGTGGCGACCTCTATCTGCATAGTAGCTTTGCCGGAGATGAGAAGGCGCGCTTCTTCCAAAGTATAGACCTGCTGTCGGTGCCGGTGAGGAAACCCGATGCGTGGGGACAGTACCTTATTGAGGCGATAGGCGTCGGAGTGCCGGTTGTGCAGCCTGCAACGGGAGCCTTCCCGGAGATTGTAAATATGACCGGCGGAGGGGTTATCTACAAGGAGGATACGCCGCAGAAACTGGCAGCAGAGATGGAGAAGCTTCTGGCCGACCGGCAGACGAGAGTGAAGATGGGAGCGGAGGGGGCTGCCAGACTGAAGCAGCTGACCGGCGATGGAGTAATGCAGGAGAGGATCCGACAGCTTTATGCCTCACTGAAATCTGGCTGATCGGTCTCAGGCATCAATTTTCGTATATTTGTAAAAAAAGGGTATGACTCAGAGTATAAATAGCATTATAGTCTCTACTCTCAGATCATTTGAGCCTGAGAGAATAGGAATATTCGGGTCATATGCCCGTAATGAGAATAGTGCTGACAGCGATATTGATATTCTGGTCAGATTCAAAAATGGTGTAACGCTGCTACAACTTATTTACCTTGAAAATGAACTGACCGAAAAGCTTGGTATAAAGGTTGATCTGGTAACTGAAGGAGCAGTCACTAACAGCCGGATAAAGAGAGCAATTCAAAGGGATTTAAAAGTAATTTACGGAGAATGAAGGAAGATTTGCTCTATATAGAACATATTTTGGGTTGTATAAATAATATCTTAGACTACACCAAAGGCCTTACTGTTAACGATTTTTCTGAAAACCAGATGATACAAGATGCGGTGATCAGAAATTTTGAGATTATTGGTGAAGCTTCAAAGAAAGTATCCGTTCAATTCAAAGAGACCTATTCTGAAGTTCCATGGAGGGCAATGTCGGGGATGCGGGATAAGCTAATACATGACTATATTGGTGTCGATGTTATAGTTATTTGGAAAACAATTGAGGAGGACCTGCCCTTTCTTAAAGAGTTGCTGGAGAAGGATATAATTTAAAGGTGTTATCCTCTTACTTTTTTCGGCCGGCGATGCCCCCCCTGTAAATATTTACCGACGAAGAGTATGATAGAGCTGACTAATATAGAGAAATCGTTCCCGGTGAGGGGGAGGGTGCTTGATGATCTCGGTTTCAGTGCCGCAGAGGGTAGCTCGACCGCAATAACCGGTCCGTCAGGATCGGGGAAAACAACACTGCTGAACATAATAGGGGCACTGGAGAAGCCTGATGGTGGCAGGGTGCTCTTCAGGGGCGATGATATAACCAACCTGGAACCCGATGAGGCGGCACGCTTCCGCAACAGGAATATCGGATATATATTTCAGAACCACCTTTTGCTGCCTCACCTTAACATACGGGAGAATATTATGCTGCCGCTGCTGGCATCGCGCCACAGATGGGGCAGCGACCGGGAGATAGCCGACTATATCGGTCTGCTGGCATCGGAAACAGGAATTGAAGGGGTGATGGAGAAGTATCCGTTTCATATATCGGGGGGCGAGGCGCAGAGGGCTGCCTTCGTGAGGGCACTGGCAAACAGACCTGCACTGCTGCTGGCCGATGAGCCAACAGGATCGCTCGACCGCAATAATGCGGTGCTGCTGGCAGAGCTGCTGCTGAAGCTCAACAGCGACTACGGAACAACGCTTATAGTGGTTACCCATACCGACTATGTGGGCGAGATGATGGGCCGGCAGCTTGAGCTGGTAAATGGTAAACTGACTTCTCCGCAATGACTCTATGATACCATCGAAAAGAGATATCATCATTAGGTCGCTGCGCCACCACCGCGGCACCCTCTTCTCGCTGTCGCTGACAGCCCTGCTGGTTACGGCTGTCATCACCGCGTCGGTGCTGGCAGGCTACTCGGTGCGACAGACGCTCTACAGCAAAACCGCTGAGCGTCTCGATGGGGGGGCGGTGCTGGCAAGCAGCGGACTCCGTTTTACGGAGCTGCAGCTGGCTCGCGACCTGCAGGAAATACTGGGGGTGGAGGCGGTGCCTATGCTCTCTCTGAATGGCTATGCCGGTAAATTCGAGACTGGAACACGGGCCATGGATGTCAATATATGGGGGGTGGAGCGACTGGCCGATATGCCGGAAAGGGGCGAGGCGGTTATCAACAGGCGTCTGGCAGAGGCGCTGGCAATAGAGGAGGATCAGTTTCTGATACTGCGCTTTACCCCTCCTTCCGACCTTCCGTCGAATACCCCGTTTTCACCGGAGAAGGGGGAGGAGGGGTCGCTTTTTCTGAGAGTAAAGAGGGTGGCTGACACAGTACCATACGCCAACTTCAACCTCTCTGTAAGCCAGATAATACCATACAACATATTTGTTAATCTGGAGGAGTTCGGCGAATTTTTCCCCGATGGTCCGAAGATTAACAGGATAGTGGTTGCGGAGCATGAGGCTGCCACAGCCGATGAGGTGCGCCGGGCAGTGGCCGCACTGTCGCAGCCGGGAAGTATAGGGCTGCGTATAAGGCCTGTCGGGGCGACGGGTGGCTATGAGGTTATCTCCGACCGCGTCTTTATCGACAGCCATATAGTCTCCTCGGTCACCTCTGCTATAGGCACGGCATCGCCTGTTCTTACCTGGCTGGCTAACAGGGTGGAGTCTGACTCAGGGAGTACACCCTACTCATTTATCGCAGCGGTTTCGGGTTCCTCCGGTATAACAGAACCGTACGATATGGTTATTAACAGCTGGATGGCCGATGATCTGCAGGTGGGTGTTGACGATTCGGTGACGGTGGCTTACTATGTTACAGGCAGAGGCAATGAGCTGGTTGAGAGAAGCGCACATTTCAGGGTGAGTGCCGTGGTGCCTCTGGAGGGGGTGTGGCGCGACTCGCTGCTGATGCCTGAGTTCCCGGGTATTGCCGGGGCGAGAAGCTGTACCGAGTGGGACGCCGGCGTGCCGCTCGATCTCGATGCAATAAGGGATAAGGATGAGGATTACTGGTACGATTTCGGGGGAACACCCAAAGGATTTATAAGCTATGAGACCGGTATGGGGCTGTGGGGTAATCAGTTCGGGCCGGCTACCGCTATACGCTTCGACAGTCATGCTGGTGCGGCAGAGCTGAAAGACGATTTGGAGTCAGTCGCAGACATCAGGGGTTACGGCATTGCTGTTACCGATCTGCTGGCCGAGGGTGTGAGGGCTGCCAGGGGAGGTGTTGACTTCAGCATGCTCTTCCTGGCTCTGAGTATCTTCATAATAGCCTCATCGCTAATTATGACGGTGATGATAGTTCAGAACCACATGCTTCAGCGGCAGGGGGAGGTGCGTACGCTTTCTGCGCTGGGCTTTAACAGACGAACTATTGTGCTGCTCTTTACCGGTGAGTCGGCGGTGCCTCTGGCGGCGGGGGTGCTGGTTGGGGCGGCTGCCGGTATGCTCTTCAACAGGGTGCTTATAGCGGCTCTAAACAGTGTGTGGAGCGGTGCGGTGCAGACAGATACTCTTGTTGCCCATGCTGCCCCGCTGCCGGTAGTGGCGGCGATGCTGCCCGCGGCGGCGCTGGCGCTGCTCACCGTGGTTGTAACGGTAAGGCGCTTCCTCGCCGGCAGCACTCTACATATAAGGCCGGGCATGAGCGGACCCAAGGCTCTGCCCCGATGGTTGCTGCCACTGGCAGCGATGGTAAGTGTGGCGCTATTCCTGGCGCCGGTGGTAACCGATGCCGATGTAACCCTTATGCAGTTTGCCGGTGGTGCTGTTGCGATGATATTCCTGCTGCTGCTGCTACATGCCGCTCTTATGCGGGGGGTGGCCGGCCGCTACTGGGCCTTCTTCCCCGGCAGGGGGGTGACACCCGCCACCTTTATCGCCGCCGGACTCTTCGTGGTTATAGCCACAGGGGTCAACAGAAGAGATTTCAGCAGGGAGGCCGACAGGAGAGATGGAGGAACCGGTGGCTTTACACACTGGATAGAGACCACTATACCTGTTGAGGAGAACCTTAACAACGAGGCGGTACAGCGGCGCCGTGGTATATATGCTGACGACGGACTGCTCTTTATGGCTATGCCTCGTGTCGATGGTGATGATGCCAGCTGCCTTAACCTTCACCAGATAGCTACCCCCCATATACTTGGGGTCGATGGCGAACTGCTGTCGCAGCGACAATCTTTCAGCTTCGCCACGCGCATGAGGGGCGCACCCGACAGGGATATATGGAGCCTGCTGGAGCAGCCCGCCGGCGAAAATGCTATCTATGGCGTTCTTGACCAGACGGTAATGCAGTGGGGTATGATGATTAAGGCGGGCGATACAGTTACTGTAACCTCCGAATCGGGCGAACCGCTGCATGTGATAGTTGCCGGTGGACTACGCAGTTCGGTGTTTCAGGGGCATATGCTTGTCGATGCATCGCATCTGGCGAGGTGGTTCCCGTCGGTGGCGGGAAGCTCTGTGCTGCTTGCCGAGAGCGGCAGTGGCGACCACCGGGAGGTGGCAGAGATGCTCTCATCATCGCTCGACCCCTTCGGCCCTGTTATAGAATCGACCCCCTCACGCCTTGAGGCGTTTTACAGCGTCAACAACACCTATCTCTCTGTCTTCCTGCTACTGGGAGGCATTGGTATGGTGCTGGGGGTGGTGGGACAAGGTCTTAATGTGCGGCGCGGTATTGAGCACCGCAAGAGGGAGTATGCACTTATGGTGGCAGCCGGATTCCGGCTGAAGACAATAAGGCGCATGGTGATGCGCGAACAGATATTTATTGTTGCTGCCGGAGTGGCAACAGGAGTGCTGTCGGCAGCGGCAGCCTCGGCAGCCGGCCTGATACGAGGCGGGGAGCTGCCGCTCGGGCTCATTGCCTTACTGGTGCTGCTGATGGTAGTGGCAGGGGTAGCATCACTGCTGCTTTCACTCCGCACAATAAGCCGTGAGGAGTTGACAGCGGCGCTGAGGGGACAGTGATTGGTTATTGGTGATTGGTGCCGTCTCTGCTCGCTAATGCTCGCAGGCATAGGGCATTGGGCATAGGGCATGGGCTCGCTGTCGCTCGCCGGTAATTGGTGACTGTGACTGGTGATTGGTGGCTGTGCTTAGTGAGGCTTTGCCGCGATGGCGGTGGACTAACGCCCATGTACAGGGTGACTGGTTCCTGGTGATTGGTGACCGGCGGGTCAGAGCGTTGGATAGAAACCGTCTTCAATATGTTCTGTTGTTATCTTTTTTCCATCTGCTATTACAGTAATAATGTCGAACCGAACCTCTTTCATTATTCTGTGTAGCTTCAGATAGGTTTCGGCGGCGAAGATTATGTTTCTCTGTTTGGGGGTTGTGACGGCATCGCGTGGGTGTAGCTGATAATCGGCCGACCGGGTTTTTACCTCGGCAAATATTATGTAGTTGTCTTTATCGGCAACTATATCTATCTCTTTATGTCCGGTGCGCCAGTTTATCTCTCTGATGGTGTATCCCTTTCTGCGCAGCATGTCAGCTGCCAGCTTTTCACCATACTTGCCGAGAGAGTGAGATCTCTTTTCCATTTTAGTCTCAGTAAGAGAGGTGACCTAATTTACCTCAATAAGCTTGTTTTTTACAGAGTAGAGTATCAGACTGGCAGTGTTCTTTGATCCCGTTTTACTGAGCAGGTTTGCCCGGTGCTTGTCGACGGTACGCTTACTTATGAACAGATGGTCTGCTATCTCATGATTTGAGAGCCCCTCACATATCTTCTCCAGTATCTCTCTCTCTCTCTTTGAGAGGTTGGCCGTTTTCACCTCCGTTTCGCGGGTTTTGAATCGCTTTATAACATTGCAGAGCAGCTCTTGCGAGAAATAGCTTCCCCCGCCTATCACTGCCAATATGGCTTCCGTTACCTCGCTTATGTCGCTGTTCTTCAATAGAAAGCCTTTGGCGCCTGCATCTACCATCTTGTAATAGTAATCTTCCTCTCCGTACATGGAGAGCGCAATAACCGGTGTGCCGGGACAGATTTCTGTGATTTTGCGGGTGGCCTCTATACCATCCATAACCGGCATGCTGATATCCATCAGAACCAGGTCAGCATCACAGTTCTCCATGATAGTAATAAGTTCACGACCGTTGCAGGCCTCTGCAATGATCTCAAACCGATTGTCCGATTCAAGCAGCAGCCTCAATCCGTTGCGGAACAACTGGTGGTCATCCGCTATAACCAATTTAACGCCTTCATTCTTTCCTGTCAACTGCATAGCTCTGTTATACCGTTAGTTTTATCAAAGCACTGGTGCCTTCCCCCTCTTCACTCTCCAGAATAAAAATGCCGTTTACCGAACGAACTCTGGTCTCAATATTAGAGAGTCCCATACCCCGCTTGTCACCACTTTTCACCTTTTTAGGGTCAAAACCTTTGCCGTTCTCGATGAACTGCATCGTTACAATATTGTCAACGGAGGTTAGCTCTATATCAATATGTGTGGCTCCTGAGTGCTGTATAGAATTATTTATCAGCTCACATGCTGCGCGATAGAGAACAACCTCGGTGTCGGGGTCAAGTCTTTGCTTCTCCATATTGGTTTTAAACTCTATTTCAAGAGCCCCGGTCTGATTAATCTTTCTTGTGAAATCTCTGATGGCACTGGCCGGACCGAAGTTGGTAAGTATGTGTGGCGACAGGTTGTTCGATATATCTTTGAGAGCCGATATAGCTTCGTTGGTCATTGAGGTAATGCTGCCAAGTATCTCAGAGCCGCCATCACTTCGGGCCACCTTTTTCTCAAGAGCCGACAGAGACATCTTCACAGAAGATAGAATGGGTCCCAGCCCATCGTGGAGATCTTTTGCAAATCTCTTCTTCTCATTCTCTTCTGTGCGTATAATGGCATTTATAACCCTCTTTTCTGCTCTGGCTCTCTGTATCTCGGCCCTCTTTAGGGAATAGAAAAGCTCACGGATAAGCACTACACCGACTATAATTAGTATTGATATTGAGACTCCGAGCCAGTCATCGAGCATCATAAGCCTGAAAGAGGGTTCGCCCCAGAAATACTCGATTAGCTGTATGAATGTGCGCGCCGCGATAAGTACAAAGGCGAGAGAAAGGAGAATCCACGATAAACGGTACTTGGTGAGCTTCATGAACCTGATAGCAATAGCTGCCGCTATTATCTGAAGAATTATCGATATCATTATCGCTACCAGTCTTACCATATTAAAATGCAATTTCCGGGCACATCAGCGTACTCCGGCTCTGATTGAATTATGAGGCAATAGTTCAGGTAGGACAGCACCTACTACTGCAAATATAACCATAATCATCACTAAAGAGTGTCAAATCGTACTCTCTCTTCCCTGTAGCAAGCTGACCGCTCTACCTTACTGAAGCGCTTTTTTTTACCTTTGGGCCGGGAATATGGCATTGAAATTCTGCCTGCAGGCCTTTTCGGTTTGAGGTAGGTGGACGCGATAATCTACTTGGCCGCTTTGGCAGAACCGGCCCCGGAGAGCCTTTTGAATGTCAGGCAGATCAGTGGCATAACCAGATATATCTGAAGATGATGGCATTTATATACAATATGACGATAAGGGTGTACGGCCTGCTGATCTGGCTTGCTGCCCCATTTAATGGGAAGGCGCGAGCCCTTCTGGCAGGGAGGAGTGAAGCCCTGCATGAAATTGAGAGCTCAATGAATAACATTGAAGGCAGTGAAAGAATCTGGTTTCATGCCGCATCGCTGGGCGAGTTTGAGCAGGGCCGACCGGTTATTGAAAGTATTCGTGAAGAGATGCCCGGAGCGAAGATAATATTGACCTTCTTTTCACCTTCAGGATATAATGTGAGAAAGGACTACGGCGGAGTCGATTTTGTCTTCTACCTGCCTGCTGACACACCTGGTAATGTTGCCCGGTTTATTGGTGCTGTAAAACCCTCTCTGGCAATATTTATTAAATATGAGTTCTGGTACAACTACCTCACCAGGCTTAAGGCCGAAGGGGTACCGACGCTTCTTATTTCGGCCCTTTTCCGTTCCAATCAGCCATTTTTCAGATGGTATGGCGGTTTCTTCAGAGATATGCTGAACTGCTTTGACAGTATGTTTGTTCAGGATGAGACATCGGAGATACTACTCTCGGGTATCGGTGTTGACAACGCTGTTGTTAGCGGTGATACCCGCTTCGACAGGGTGGCAGACCTTGTCTCATCTCTGCCGGTTAATGATTCTGCCGACCGCTTCAGTAAGGGTCGTGATGTAATTGTTGCAGGCAGCACCTGGCGTCCTGAAGAGGAGATGATTGCCAGATATATCAGGGAAGAGACCGGGGAAACGGCTTTTATTGTTGCACCCCATGAGGTTGATGAGAGAAATATCGAAAGGATAATGGCTCTCTTTGGCAGTGGTGCTGTAAGACTTTCAGAGTGCAATGGGGGCGACCTCTCCGGCTATCGTGTGCTTGTGGCCGACACCATGGGGCAGCTCTCTTCACTATATCGCTACTCTGCTTTTGCTGTCATAGGAGGTGGTTTTGGAAGGGGAATACACAATATTCTGGAGGCTGCTGCCTGGGGTAAGCCGGTACTATTTGGTCCCCGTTATAAGAGGTTCAGGGAGGCTTGTGAGCTTGTTGATCTTGGCGGAGCCCACTGCTTCACGGGGTATGACGATTTTAGAAGGCTTGTCGGCATCTTGTCAGGATCCGGAGATGATATTAAGAGGGCTTCTGAGGTGTGCCTTCACTACATAGATAACAACAGGGGGGCAACCGATCGTATAACCGGTCATATAACCCGACTGCTGGGGCGTTAGCGACACGCCTTTTTTTTTTAACAAAATGGTGTTGATATGTTTCTTTATGGGCTCTGCGAGTCGCTATGGTGTTACAATTATGTTACAAAGCCCACATTATCAGCATATATCTCTTTGTTTCAGTTAATAATTAACAGGCCCTGTTGATAACTAAGGCTTGCGCCGGCTGAGTTGCTTTTCTATTTTAGCAGTACCTGAAATGATCATTTATCTCTTCAGCTAAATGCTTTTTATTCAGCATGTTTATTTTTGTCAAAAGGGTTGATTTATGGGAGAAGTTGTCGCAAAAGAGAGCAGTGCCGTTGTTGCCGGCGAAAAACAGGAAGATCGTGAAATTGCCAGGGCAGATGATATGAGTGGTACCAACAAAGCAGATAAGAGTGATGCGCCCCCTATCTACTCTCATAAAGAGGTTATTGAGGCCAGCACCAGCTACTTCGGCGGAGATGAGCTAGCCGCCAGGGTGTGGGCAAACAAGTATGCCCTGAAAGATTCGTACGGGAATCTTTACGAGAGAACTCCCGATGATATGCACAGGCGTCTGTCACGCGAGTTGCACCGTATAGAGAAAAAATATCCTGAGCCTCTGTCCGAGCAGGATATATACGATGTGCTTAAAGGCTTTAAGTATATTGTGCCCCAGGGCGGCCCTATGACAGGCATAGGCAATGACTACCAGATAGCCTCTCTCTCCAACTGCTTTGTTATCGGTAACGATGGCAGCAGCGATTCATACGGCGGCATCATGAAAACTGATCAGGAGCAGGTGCAGCTTATGAAAAGGCGTGGAGGCGTTGGGCATGATCTCTCCCATATCAGGCCCCAGGGCTCGCCCGTGCTTAACAGTGCACTTACATCGACAGGGGTGGTCCCATTTATGGAGCGTTATTCCAACTCTACCAGAGAGGTGGCTCAGGATGGCCGGCGGGGGGCGCTGATGCTCTCGATATCTGTTAAGCATCCCGATGCTGAATCATTTATTGACGCCAAGATGGAGGCAGGTAAGGTTACCGGAGCAAATGTGTCTGTAAAGCTGACCGATGAATTTATGCAGGCGGTCTCCGAGAAGAAAAAGTTCAGGCAACAATATCCGATAGATTCAGATAACCCTAAATATGTTAAGGAGATAGATGCCGTTAAGCTGTGGAATAAGATAGTGCATAATGCCTGGAGATCTGCAGAGCCTGGTGTGCTTTTCTGGGATACCATAAAGAGAGAGAGCGTTCCCGACAGCTATGCAGACCTTGGCTATAATACAGTGTCAACAAATCCGTGTGGCGAGATACCGCTCTGCCCCTACGATTCATGCCGCCTTCTGGCTATCAACCTGTACAGCTATGTCTCCGGGCCATTTACCTCCGGAGCAACCTTCGACAGCGCCCTCTTCCGTGAGCATGTTGCCATGGCCCAGCGCATTATGGATGATATAATAGATCTTGAGGTTGAGAAGATTGATGCCATACTGGATAAAATCAATAATGACCCCGAGCCAGAGGAGCTTAAGCTGGTAGAGAGGAATATGTGGCTAAACATAAAACATAAGACTCTTGAGGGAAGAAGAACCGGTATAGGAATAACGGCCGAAGGCGATATGCTGGCCGCAATGGGGTTAAGGTATGGTACCGACAAGGCAACGGCTTTCTCTGAAAAGATACATAAAACCCTCGCTGTAGAGGCCTACAGGGCATCTGTTAACATGGCCAAAAAGAGAGGCCCCTTCTCTCTGTATGACGCCGGGCGCGAAGAAGGCAACCCCTTTATAAACAGAATCAGGGAGGCCGACCCCTCTCTGTATGAAGAGATGACCCTTCATGGTCGCCGCAATATCGCCCTGCTTACAATAGCGCCCACCGGAACGGCAAGTCTTATGACACAGACCTCTTCCGGTATAGAGCCTGTCTTTATGCCCTACTACAAAAGACGCCGTAAGGTAAATCCCAACGATAAGGATGTAAATGTAACCTTCGTAGATGAGGTTGGAGACTCATGGGAGGAGTATCCGGTCTTTCACCATAAGTTTATCACCTGGCTTGAGGTTAACGGCTACGACCCCGACTCTCTCCAGACCGCTGCAGATGATGAGCTGGCAGAAATAGTTGCCAGATCGCCATACCACAAGGCCAGCGCCAATGATGTAGACTGGGTGGCCAAGGTTAAGATGCAGGGTGCTATACAGAAGTGGGTAGACCACTCTATAAGTGTCACCATCAACTTGCCGGCCGATGTTAAGGAGGAGCTTGTCAGTGAACTATACCTGACAGCATGGCGAGAGGGCTGCAAGGGAGCTACCGTATATCGTGACGGATCGCGCTCTGGTGTTCTGGTAGCTTCAAAGAGCCCGGGAAGCAGAGATGCTGCCGGAAAAATTAAGAGGCCAAAATCTCTTGACTGCGATATTATCAGATTTAATAATAATGATGAGAAGTGGATCGCATTTGTAGGGCTGCTGGATGGACGGCCTTATGAGGTCTTTACCGGACTTACCGATGACGAAACCCTGCTTATACCCAAGGCTATAACAAAGGGAAAAATCATTAAGGCCCGTGATGACGATGGAAGCTCCAGGTATGACTTCCAGTACACCGATAAATACGGCTATAAAAACACTATGGGTGGCCTGTCGCGTGCCTTTAACCCGGAGTTCTGGAACTATGCCAAGCTTATTTCCGGAGTTCTGCGACATGGCATGCCAATAACCGATGTTGTGAATCTGGTGCAGTCCCTGCGGCTCGACAGCGAATCTATCAATAACTGGAAGAACGGTGTTGAGCGTGCCCTTAAACGATATATTCCTGATGGAACCAAGGCCAAGGGGAAGTGTAGTGAGTGTGACTCTGAAAATATAGTTTATGAGGAGGGGTGCCTCCTTTGCAAGGAGTGTGGTTCTTCAAAATGCGGATAGGGGGGGTGGTGGCCTTACCCAAATTTTGGCTTTCTACCTTTGCTTGACCAATATTACTATCTCACCTTTTTTGCTTGGACTTAAGGCACTCATTTCTAACTTTTTTGACGGGCCAAAAAAGTTACAA
>SLNP01000049.1 GCA_007132995.1 Bacteroidales bacterium
TCCCCAAACTCACTGCAGGCCTTGACTTTGTTGCTCCCGTCCGGTCGCGAGCTCGCCCGGCTTCGCCGACCTCGGTTGGCCACCTTTTTTGGTCAAGCAAAAAAGGTGGAAGCCCACTTTTTGGTCCAAGCAAAAAAAGTAGAAGAGAGCCCTTTGGCCCTTCAAAAGGTTTTAAAACAGATATGTATAACCCAATTCAATATATAACCTATATTTACATCTGGAACCGGTAGCAGGGTATCCTCTGCCGACATTGATTTTACAATGAATCGCCTTATAAGATAAGTAAAACCCGGTTGTTATGAAAAGAGAATCAATTAAAATGGTTACGGTCGCTATGACAATGTTCTTTATGCTATCGTGCGGAAGGGCGCCCCTTCCAGAGCCCCCTGTGGCTGAAAAGATACCTGTCGAACTTGAAAAGCACGGCCACACAAGGGTCGATAACTACCACTGGATGCGTCTCTCTGACGAACAGAAGAAGGCCGAAGAGCCCGACGAGCATACCAGGAAGGTTACTGATTATCTCAATGAAGAGAATCAATATACCGAAGCTGCCATGAGACATAGCACAAGGCTGCAGGAGAGACTCTTTAATGAGATGACAGAGCGTATCAAGAAAGATGATTCTACCGTTCCCTATCTTGATAACGGTTACTACTACCGTGTCCAGTACTATGAAGATAAGGAGTACCCGGTCTACTACAGAATTGAGGACCGCGATGGGGCAGAGGAGGAGTTGCTTCTCGATGTTAATAAACTGGCCGAAGGACAGGCCTACTGCCAGGTTGTCGGTGTTACGGTAAGTCCCGATAACAAGACTCTTGCCTATGGCATAGACCTGTTGAGCCGCAGGATGTACACAATACGATTCAGAGATCTGGAGACGGGCCAATACCATGATTATGAGATAGAGAACACTAACGGATCTGTGATATGGTCTTCCGACAGCCGTAATCTGGTATATATAGCGAGAGATCCCAACACACTGAGATCATACAGGGCTATGGCTTATACTCTTGGCAGTGGTGGTGTGGGTGATGAGATATTCACCGAAACCGATGAAACCTTCAGCATATATCTCTCAAGAACAAAGAGCAGAGAGTATATTCTTATAAACTCGTCACACACGCTCTCAACAGAGGTCAGAATACTCGACGCCGGTGATCTGCATTCAGGCTACACAATTATGCAGCCCCGCGAGCGGGAGCATGAGTATCGGGCTGACCATCTAAATGGCAGATTCTATGTATTGACCAATATGGGGGGGGCTCAAAATTTCAAGCTTATGGAGGCACCTGAATCCGACCCCGCTATGACTAACTGGAGCGAGATTATTCCTCACCGTGAGAATGTGCTGCTTCAGGGCTTTACACTTTTCGATGATCACCTTGTGTTGAACGAGAGAATATCCGGCCTCAATAATCTACGGATTATGGAGTGGGATGGCATGAGAGATCACTATATAGACTTTGGGGAGGAGACCTATACAGCGGGGTTTAATGTCAACCCATCACCCTCTACGAAAACCCTCAGATACAGCTACTCTTCGCTGACCACTCCCAGCTCTGTGATAGATTATGATATGGAGAGCCGCGAGAAGAGGGTGATGAAGGAGGAGGAGGTTCTCGGTGGCTTCCGTAAAGAGGACTACAGCTCTGAGAGATTGTGGGTAGAGGCGGAAGACGGTACAATGGTGCCTCTCTCTCTTGTGTACAGAGATGGATTCAGTAGAGATGGCAGCGCTCCGCTTCTACTGTACGCTTACGGCTCATACGGAATCTCTTCCGATCCGGGCTTCAGATCAAATATTATTAGCCTCCTTGACAGAGGATTCGTTTATGCCATTGCCCATGTAAGAGGTGGCAGCGAACTTGGCCGTCAATGGTATGAAGATGGCAAGCTGCTTAACAAGAAGAACACCTTTACCGACTTTAATGACTGTGCTCTTTACCTGATAGAGAATGGCTATACCAGCAGTGACAATCTCTTCGCCATGGGAGGTAGCGCCGGAGGTCTGCTGATCGGTGCCGTTATCAATATGCGTCCCGAACTCTACAAGGGTGTAGTGGCGGCAGTCCCTTTTGTCGACATTGTTACTACTATGCTCGATCCTACAATACCGCTTACCACTTTTGAGTGGGACGAATGGGGAGACCCCCGTGAAGAGGAGTATTACTTCTATATGCTGTCATACTCTCCGTACGATCAGGTAAAGGAACAGGATTATCCTAATATATTGGTCACTACAGGCTTCTGGGATTCTCAGGTGCAGTACTGGGAGCCTGCCAAATGGGTGGCCAAACTGCGTGATATGAAGAGTGATGATAACATTCTTATTATGGATACCAATATGGATACCGGTCATGGTGGCGCATCGGGTCGTTTTGAGAGGCTCAGGCTTACGGCACTGCAGTATGCCTTCATGCTTGATCTTGCCGGCATAAGGCGTTGAGCCATTTTTCCGGCTGATGTTGCCGGAATCGCCATCTGGTTTATATTATATACATAAAAAAGAGGAGCAGCCATCGGGCCGCTCCTCTTTTGTTTACTTCAGAGATACTTGAGTAACTATCTCTCAACCCTTGGAAATCTCTCATTAAGCATAGCTGCATGGTATGCCAGAGATGCTGTTATGATTGCATTTTGTCTCAGGTCATCCATAAGCAGCCTCTCATATGTATCCATTATGGTGTGATACCCGCGACCATACTCGATAGGATCCTGTATGAACTGGAACCCCGGCAGGCCTACTGCGTTAAAGGCGACATGATCTGTAGAGCCTGTGCCTCTCGGAGATACTGTGGTGGCCTCCATATCGGCAAAAGGAGAGAGCCATGCACGGAAAACCTCCATGGCACCTTCGTTGCCCTGTGAGTATATACCGCGATACCTTCCGGTACCATTGTCCATATTCAGGTATATCTGGAACTTATCATAACCGGGCCTTGGCTCTCCGTTATCTGAGTCCCACAGAAACTGCTCAACATATCCCCTTGAGCCATGAAGGCCCTGCTCTTCGCCACCCCACAGGGCGACTTTAATGGTTCTTCTTGGCTGGGCATCTATTGCAAGCAGTATCCTTGCAGCCTCTATCATTACAATACATCCGGCAGCATTGTCGGCGGCTCCGGGCGCACCGTGCCATGAGTCAATGTGACCACCGATTATTACTACCTCATCTCTCAGATTGGGATCGGTACCTGGTATCTCGCCAATAACATTGTAAATGGTATTGTTGTCATTGAACTTATTGGTTATTTCCATCTCCATCTCTACCGGAATACCATTCTCAAGAAGTCGCTGCATACGGCCAAAAGCCTCTATAGGCAATAATACCTGGCATGTTGGCTCAGGATTGCCCTGTGTATATCTTGCTCCTGTGGCTCTTGGTACATTGAATACACCAGAGCTTCTTAGTATTACGGCGGGCTGTTCCTCCTCAATGAGGTCGTTTATAGCCTGGTTAAGGGCTCTCTGGCTCATAATACGCTCTCTCTGTTCGGGTGTCTGCTGCTGCCTCGGTGCCTGCTGCCTCTGCTCCGGCATACGGGTCATGCTTTCAAGCTGCTCATGGGTGAAACGCCTTGCCAGAGGGTTGAAGTTGGGCCTGTAGGTGGCGTTTGAGGGACGCATGACTATCTTGTTGCGAAGGGTACCCCTGTACTTCTCAATATCTTCGGGCGACTGTATGTCAACCAGAATAACTTCGCTTACAATCGGGCCCGGCGTTGAGCCTGTCCATGCAACCGGATTGGCAGAAAAAGCGGTATAGTAGGGCTTTGTCATCGCGGCGTAGGTCTTTAGATTGTCCCATCCACCTCTGGCGAAGTTGCGGGCATACTCCAGCCTTACATTGCTGAAGCCGTACTCTTCCATCTTCCTGATGGCAATTTCGTTTCCACGGTCACCACCGTCTGATGCGGTAAGCCTTGGGCCCGAATAGTCTGTAAACCAAAAACTAAGATCTTCAATCTGTGAGTTTTCGGTTCCTTCACTCCTGATCTTATCGACAACATCTGTGTAAACCCTGAATAGCTGACTGAATGCTACTGACGGTATAACTGTCAGCACAAGAGCCAGTAATAACATCTTTCTTATTCTCATAGCTACTGATTATTTGTTAGTTAAATGTAAAATGAATCCCAAAAGTATCCTTTTCGCACGATTAATGATGTTAACCAGTTGTTAATCGGGGTTGGTTTAACATACATTAACCGTACCTTTGTAAGTCGTAAACAGGAGTTGATATGTTGTACCCCGAAACATTTGAGGCAAAGAGTGGCTTTTCAACAGTAAAGGAGATTATTTCTGGCTACTGCACCGGCTCTGCCGGCAAAGAGCTAGCCTTCAAGCTGCGTTTTTCAGACAATTATGATATAGTTCAGCAGGCGGTCTCTCTCACCTCAGAGATGCAGTCTCTGCTGAGGGGTGCAACGCCCTTTCCTTTTGATAACAGTCGTGATGTCTCAGACGCCGTTAACAAGATAAGAGTAGATGGCGCCTTCCTCTCTGAAGAAGAGCTTCTCGATCTCAAGATTTTTCTTCTATCGCTTGGGGAGGTGCTTGGTTTTATGAGGCAGCAGGACAGTGAGATCATCCCTGTTCTTTCAGAGCTCTCTTCAGATATATCGCCTCTAAAAGCGGAATATAAAGCCATTGACCTTGTTATTGATGATGAGGGGAGTGTAAAGGAGAGGGCATCACCGGCACTTGCTGAAATCAGAAGGAACATCACGCAACTATCGGCAAGGGTAAGCCGAAGGTTAGCCTCAATAATGAGTAAGGCGCGTTCCGATGGCTTTGTCGATGCAGATGCAAATATATCGCTTCGTAACGGCCGTAGCGTTATACCGGTTTCGGTATTTAACAAAAGAAGAGTTCCCGGTCTGGTTCACGACCAGTCGTCGTCGGGTAAGACTCTCTTTATTGAGCCGTCTGAAATAGTCGAGATGAACAATGATCTTTTTGGGCTGCACCACGAGGAGAGGAGGGAGGTTGTCAGGATACTGACTAAGCTGTCCGGGCGGCTCAGACCCTCAATTGAAGAGATATTCGTGGCACTATCTTATATGGCAGAGGTAGATCTTATAAGGGCAAAGGCGCTTTTCGCGAACAGCATAGGTGCCATAAAACCACTTCTTGTGAACAGCCCTGTAGTGAAGTGGCGGAGAGCACGCCATCCGCTGCTTGTGCTATCTTTCAGTAAGCAGGAGGGGAGAGAGGTGGTGCCTCTCGATATTACACTTGATGCCGATTGCAGGATTCTGGTTGTATCGGGTCCCAACGCGGGTGGGAAATCGGTATGTCTTAAGACGGTGGGTCTTCTTCAGTATATGCTGCAGTGTGGTCTTACAATACCGGTTGCCGAGGGCTCGGAGTCGGGGCTGTTTGATTCAATATTCATAGATATTGGTGATGAGCAGAGTATAGAGAATGACCTGAGTACATATAGTTCTCACCTTATGGCAATGAAATTTTTCCTTAAGGAGGCGGGTGATGGAACACTTATTCTGGTTGATGAACTTGGCTCAGGTACAGAACCTGTTATCGGAGGAGCCATAGCCGAGGCTATACTCGATGCTCTCAGGATAAAAGGGGTGTATGGGGTTGTTACCACACACTATACCAATCTTAAACATTACGCATCTTCAGCCGAAGGTGTTATGAATGGGGCAATGGCCTTTGATAATCATCGGATGCAGCCTCTATTCAGACTTGAAACAGGTAAGCCGGGAAGCTCTTTTGCTTTTGAGATTGCCAGAAAGACCGGCCTGCCCGATCCTGTTCTTCAAGCGGCATCTGATAGGGCCGGAAGAGAAAATGTTGCCTATGACAGCTATTTAAGGGACATTGCAAGAGACAGGCGCTACTGGGAGCGTAAGCGGGACTCTATACGGAAACTGGAAAAGAGGGTTGAGGGTCTGGCTGCACGGTATGAGGCTGAAGCGGACGATCTTGAGAAGCAGAGAAGGGCTATCATAGAGGATGCCAGAGAAAAGGCAGGGGAAATAATTTCCGGATCGAACCGCGTAATAGAGCGTACCATAAGAGAGATTCGCGAGGCAGGAGCGGAGAGGGAGAAGACCAGGAAGGCCCGTAAAGAGATAGAGAATTTCCGTAAAGATCTCGACAAGGTGACAGATCAGGCCCACAAGCTTCCCGGCCGACGCTCTTCAGGTCCGGGTGGCGCTGGCAGAACTCTTCAGGGAAGAAGCAGGAGGGGCGACGCACCTTTAAAGACGAAGGAGCCCTTTGTGCTGCGGAAGGGAGTTCATGTCTCTATAGAGGGATCAAACAGCACAGGTGTTGTTGAGAGTGTCAGGGATGGAAATGCCGTGGTTAGTTTCGGAAATGTAAAGGTTACCATTTCGGTGTCAAAGCTTGTGCCCGGCGATAAGGAGAGATATAGGAAGGAGGCGGGAGCCAAAGCAAGGGGCAGGATTGTGCTTGATGAGGAGAAAACAGGGCGTAGCGTCTCGCCCACTCTTGACTTAAGGGGAGTTAAGGCAGATGAAGCAGAGGTAAAGCTGCAGGGTTACCTTGATCAGGCAATTATGGCAGGATTCCGTGAGGTGGCGCTACTGCATGGTAAGGGCCATGGTATACTCAGAGAGGTAGTGAGAGGATATCTGGAGAGGAGCGGAGTAGCAGAATGGTACGGAGATGCTCCTGAGAGTCAGGGAGGAGCCGGGGTAACAGTAGCGCTTCTAAGGAGTCAATAGAGACTCTTTCAGCGATTGGTAAAGGTCCTATCTTAGCCGTATAGAGCTATATGATGACACAATGTTTATCTCCGCCTGACTGCTGCCATCTCCGGCAACCCCAACTATTTGGCGACTCCTTCCATCTCTTGAATCACTCTCAACCTCTATGCACTCTTCACAGTACCTTACCGAGCCATATCTGACTCTTACATCCATACTGTATTGTGCTGATCTGTCAACGGGCAGAACTATATTGCAGTATGAGACCTCAATATCTACTCTCTCAAAACCCCGCTGCAGGTTTTCAGCAGTAAAAGAGCCGTATCTGGCATTCAGTCCGATCCTTCCTGTAATGGTCCCTAAACGGTATACGGAGTACGATCCGTCGGCGATGATGTTGTTGATGCGGGTTATCCGGAAATCGTCATAGTTTGTCTCTGCTACCATAGATCCGATATTCTCTATTCTGAAAGATGAATACCTGCTGTCTGCAAGAAGGGCCTGAACAGATCCTGCAACAAAAGATTTTGAGTACCGGGTGTATACCGATAGCCAGTTGGCCTCTTCTATGAAGGCGTCACCATAAAGCAGAGATATGTGATTAACGGGTCTTTCGTTACCACGGGTAAGGGCTGTTGCATGCAGATTACCATATCTCAGATTAACTGTTACCTGGCCGCTGTGCTCTGCCAGAGCAATATTGCCATAACGGTTGGTGATATCAATAGGTATATCACCGGGTAGCTTTACAAAATATTCTATACTGAACCGTCCCTCTGAACCTCTTGTTGCAGATGCTAACCGTCTGGCAAGAATAGTACGAGCGCCCACCTTTGAACCGCTCTCAATAAACTCGATATCGATCATCTCAATCACCCTTTCGGATCGCTCTCTGTCAGCCATATCGGCAATAACCCTTACAACTATCTCAACCCTCTCTTCATCCCATATCTCAATATTGACATTGCCATAACTATTATCGATTTCAACTGTAACATCTTTGCTGGCCCGGAACTCTCTGCTGTACTCCCTGGAAACCTCCTGGGCCATAAGGGTATATGATCCTATAAGTGTAAGGGCTGCCATAAGTGCTGTGGCTACACCTCTTCTAACCGTGGTACTATATCGTAACTGCTTCATCGTCTCCTGATATAAGTTCTGATTTCTCTTTCTCTATTTCTCTTAACTGATTAAGTATATATGACATCACCTCCAGTTTTGTCTGGTAGTGCTGTATCATCGCTCTTACTACTCTTTCATCTCCCGGGTTTGCACGCAGCTCATGGCGCAACTCGCTCATTACTTCATCCATCTTTTCCAGCTCCTCATCGAGCATCCTCTTATGTTCTCCCTCCTCTCCAAGGTCTATCTCAATTATCTCATCACGCATAAGACTAACCTGATGGGTGTAGTGTCTCTCCATATCCCTGTAGCCGGGAGATATCTCGCCAAGTGAGAGACCCGCCCCATCGGGTCTTATAAAATTATCCCATGTCCATAGCGATGATAGCGTAACCAGAATAGTTACAACGGCCGCTTTGAGAAGGTATGGCCCTATGCTCACCTTCCTTTTGGGGGCAAATCTCATCTCCAGTAGCGTCTGGAACCTCTCGAGATGTCCTTCAGAAGGCTCTTCCTGGTTGAACAGATCCCTGTTGCCTCTTATTATCTTTTCAAGATTATCCATATTTTACATCGATATCTGGTTAATTCTCTGCCATGCCTTTCATCTCGGCTATAAGCTTCTGCCTGGCTCTTGAGAGTTGTGACCGTGAGGTGCTGCTGCTTATTTTCAGAATACCCGCTATTTCATCATGGTCATACCCCTCAATAAGGTAGAGACTTAGTATAACCCTGTAACCGTCAGGTAGTTTTTCGATTGTCCTTTTAACCTCCTGAAGCCTCTCTTCACTACTTCTGACATCCTCCTCCTCATAGTCTGTTTCACTGATAATATCCGCATTGCTTTCTATATCTTCAAAATAGGCCTTCCTCCTTTTAATGGCATCAAGCGAACGGTTTACAACAATCCTTTTGAGCCATGCTCCAAAGCTTACACTTCCTGAATAGCTCTCTATCTTTTCAAAAGCCGAAAGGAATGCCTCCTGCATAATATCCTCTGCCTCCATGGTGTCATTAACTATCCTGAGACAGGTGTTATACATACTTTTATAATAGAGCTTGTATATCTGGAATTGTGATCTTTGATCCTTTTCCAGACACCCTTCTATCAGGTCCTGATGGATATTCCTGTAAGCCGGCTCAGCATTAGACATAGGCCTGAGGTATGTGGTCGATATTTTCAGTGCGGTTCCCAATAGTGCCTTATCAGTTGTTTACCGCTATAATGACTCCCTTTACCTTAAACCGCTGCATGAACAATAAAAAATATGCCGGAAAATTATTGCAGCCTATCAGATACGGCCCCTTTAACCCCTCTTTATTTCAGCAGTAGCAGGTAAACAACAGAAAGCATTTATCACCGCGTGGCGGTCACTCTTGTTACTACTCAAAAATAGAAAAAAAAAGGGGGGGTGTCAATATGACACCTCCCCCTCTATATTTGATTGGTCTATGGACTTTTACCTATTCAAACTGACTGAAAGCATCTTTGATAAGCTCCATTGCCTCTCTCATCTGCTCTTCATTTATAATAAGCGGTGGGGCAAATCTGATAATATCTCCATGTGTCGGCTTGGCCAGCACCCCTTTCTCTTTCATCGCAACACATACATCCCATGCTGTTTTTCCGCCTTTAGGCCTTATTACTACGGCATTAAGTAGCCCTTTACCTCTTACCAGTTCTATCATATCCGACTTAATGCTTCTGAACTCGTTGCGGAAAATATTTCCGAGATAAGTTGCGTTCTCAGCAAGGTTCTCCTCTTTTACAACCTCCAGTGCTGCCATAGCGACCTTACATGCCACAGGGTTTCCACCAAAAGTAGAGCCGTGCTGTCCCGGCTTTATGCAGAGCATTATATCATCATCAGCGAGTATGGCAGATACAGGGAATACCCCTCCTGAAAGGGCCTTGCCAAGAATCAGTATGTCTGGCCTGACCCCCTCATGGTCGCAGGCCAGAAGCTTGCCGGTACGGGCTATCCCTGTTTGAACCTCATCGGCGATAAAGAGAACATTTTTCGCCTTACACATCTCATATGCCTTACTTAGATAGCCCTCATCGGGCACATATACGCCTGCCTCACCCTGAATGGGCTCAAGCAGGAATCCGGCAACATTCGGATCTTCCAACTCCTTTTCAAGTGCCTTGAGGTCATTATAGGGAATCGGTACAAAACCGGGGGTATACGGACCGTAATCTTTCCTGGCATTATGGTCATTGGACATTGAGACCACGGTTATGGTTCTGCCATGAAAATTGTTTTCACATACAATTATTTTAGCCTGGTTCTCCTTTATACCCTTCTTCATGTAGCCCCACTTGCGGCATAACTTTATTGCAGTCTCATCTCCCTCTACACCGGTATTCATAGGGAGCACCTTGTCATATCCGAAATAGCGTGTAATATACTCTTCATACTCTCCGAGTACAGAGTTGTGGAAAGCTCTTGAGGTAAGGGTTAATTTATTAGCCTGTTCAGTAAGTGCCCCGATAATTTTGGGGTGGCAATGACCCTGATTAACAGCCGAGTAGGCGGACAGGAAGTCGTAGTATTTCTTCCCTTCAACATCCCAAACATAGGCACCTTCGCCCTTCTCCAATACTACCGGCAGGGGATGGTAGTTGTGTGCACCATACTTCTCTTCCCTCTTAATGTAGTCTTCTGTTTTCATATATAATAATTGTTTTTACGATAAAGACAGGTGACGGCAGCGTTATGGCCTTACAGATAGCATAGCCCTTTCGGGGACCCTGATAGGCGGGCTGTCATCTATTATCCTCATCCAGTACATAATTTATTATGATTGTCAATAATTCCTATTCAGGAAAAACAAACAGCAATGATACTAAAGCTTTTGCTATTTTCAAAGTGTAATAATCAACCTCTTCTGTATCTACTATATAGCTCTCTACTCTTTCATTAGGTCGGGGCGTAACCTCCTTGTTCTCTCTATAGACTGCTCCATCTGCCATCTCTCTATCTCAGGCCTGTTGCCGCCAAGTAGTATGTCGGGAACCCTCCATCCGTTGAACTCCGCCGGTCTTGTGTAAACAGGGGGAGCAAGCAGATTATCCTGAAAGGAGTCTGAAAGAGCCGACTGCTGGTCAGAGATAGCCCCCGGTATTACCCTGACAATTGCATCGGTTATTACCGCAGCCGGGAGTTCACCGCCCGACAGAACATAATCGCCTATCGATATCTCGCGTGTTATAAGGTGCTCTCTTATCCGGTGATCAACCCCTTTGTAATGTCCGGCAAGAATAATCAGAGACTTTTTAAGCGACAGCTCATTGACAACAGATTGTGTAAGAGGTTCACCGTCTGGAGTGGCGTAAATGATCTCATCATAGTCTCTCTCACTGCAGAGGCTCTCTATAGCCTTGTAGACGGGCTCTATCTTTATCACCATACCGGCATCACCGCCAAACGGGTAGTCATCTGCGGTGCGGTGCCTGTCGGTTGTGTAGTCGCGTATGTTGACAATGTTCACTGTTACCAGACCCTTGTCTCTGGCGCGCCTGACTATCGAGTGGGAGAGTGGGCTCTCTATAAGCTCCGGAAGTACTGTAAGAATGTCGATTCTCATATGGCCTGCAGTAATTATAAAGTGGCAGCCTCTGCTTCGTGCCGACAAAGTTACTACTAAAAAATGCCAAACAAAAAGGCTTATCTTTGTGGTGGAAACGGTTATTTGATGGAGTGCAGAGAGGAATGTGGAGCGTGCTGCATTGCGGCGTCAATATCTTCGCCACTACCCGGAATGCCTTTCGGTAAAGCGGCGGGAGTCTACTGCGTTAACCTCACTGCAAATATGAGATGTGCTATCTATAACAGTCCTGATTTTCCCGATGTATGCAGGGCTTTCAGGCCCGACATCCAATTTTGCGGCAGAAGTCGTGATGAGGCTGTGATGATACTGGGCGAACTATCAGGGCTAAAGGGCCATTAGAACAGTGTTACTGTTAACTGTCGGGTAGCCTTCAGGTACCGGTAATCCGGCTAATTATAATGTGTTACCAATAAATACAGATATGAGAGTGGCGATAGCGGGGCATGGCAGAATGGGAAAAAGTGTGAGTGCAATGGCTCTTTCCAGAGGGCACACTATCGATATTATAGTTGATGATAGTGATGATATGAGAAGAATTAAACCGGGAGTCGCTGATGTTGCAATTGAGTTTACAGTTCCCGCAGTCGCGCCCGAAGTGATCTCCCTGTTCCTGAGGAATAATATACCTGTAGTATCCGGAACAACAGGATGGCTTGAGAGCTATGATGACATCTGCAGACTGGTGCAGGAGATGGGTAGTGCCTTTATCCATGCCCCTAACTTCAGCCCCGGGGTAAGGATGTTGTCAGGCATCAACAGGCTTATGGCATCACTGGCCGCGAATATACCCGGCTACAAAGCATCGGTAGAGGAGGTTCACCATAAAAACAAGCTTGACTCCCCAAGCGGTACGGCGATAATGTTATCTGAGCAGATAATAGATATGAATGGCAGGTACAGGCAGTGGAGCATGAATACGGGAAAGGCCGATGACCCATCCCTTCTGCCCGTTGTCTCTTTTCGGGAGGGAGAGGTTCCAGGCAGGCACAGGGTCGTTTGGGAATCGTCGGTTGACAGGATAGAGATATCTCATGAGGCCTATGGCAGAGATGGGTTTGCGCTGGGAGCAGTTATGGCGGCAGAGTACATCTGTAACAGAAAGGGTCTCTTTAATCTGGAAGATGTTTTCGGTTTTTAGTAATTATTGCATTACTTTGCGCAACTCTTCAGGTACTGTTTTACAAATCGGTAAAGTAGCCTGATAATGAGGGTGCGATGAGTTACATGACAGGTTTTTAATTCAATATCAGATGAGGTTTACCATTAACAAGTACATTAAGTTCGCGGCGGTTGCTGTTATCTATATCCTTTGGGTTTTATGGGTTGGCAGCTACTGGCTCTTTGCTGGACTGGCTGTTATTTTCGATGTATATATCACAAAAAGGGTAAACTGGACATTCTGGAAAAAGCGCCATGGTAAGAACAGTGTTGTTATTGAGTGGCTTGATGCACTTATATTCGCAGTTATAGCGGTATCTTTGATAAATATATTCCTGTTCCAGAATTATCGTATCCCCACAGGGTCTATGGAGAAATCGCTCCTTATAGGTGATCACCTCTTTGTCAGCAAGGTCGCCTATGGTCCCAGAATGCCTAACACCCCGATTGCTGTGCCCTTTACCCACAACACCATGCCTCTCACCAGAGGGAAGTCATGGTCGGAGTTGATAAAGAGACCATACCGTAGACTGGGTGGGCTGCGCCAGATTGAGAGATATGATCCGGTTGTCTTTAATTTTCCCGAAGGAGACACGGTGGTAATCGAGAATCAGGCGGTTAGCTACTATGAGATAGTCAGAGGCTATGCAAGAGATTTAAGAATACAGGACGGGATGGAGGGGCGCGCTGAGCGTGATGATGGCCACTATCTCTCCAGAGCCAGAAGAGAGATAAAAAGTGGATCAACAGTTGTTTACAGGCCTGTTGACAGGCGTGATAACTATGTGAAACGATGTGTAGGTCTTCCGGGAGATACACTTGAGATCATAAACGGAGTAGTTGTTGTTAACGGGGTGCCGGAGGAAGATAGTGGGAAGCTTCAGTCAACATATCTGGTTACAACAGACGGTACACCCATCAATCCCCGCACTTTTGACAGGCTTGATATATACAGATCAGACCGACAGGTGTTGTCACCAACTCTGTACATGCTGCCTCTTACCAGTGAAAATGCTGCTACCATAAGTGGTTTTGCGAATGTTACGGATGTTCGTAAGGCACCTACGCAGGAGGGCCGGGTGCCCGAAATATTTCCGCACCACCCGGCATATGAGTGGAACCAGGACAATTTCGGGCCTCTCTGGATACCTGCACGGGGCAGTACCGTAAGTCTCGATTCAGTTAATCTTCATCTTTACCGCAGAGTCATTGAGGTGTATGAGGGTAATGATGTTTCGGTTCGAAATGGTAACATACTTATTAATGGAGAAGTCGCATCGGACTATACCTTTCAGATGGACTACTACTGGATGATGGGAGATAACAGGCATCAAAGCTCAGACTCCAGGTTCTGGGGGTTTGTGCCGGAAGACCACATTGTAGGTAGTCCTCTCTTTATATGGCTGTCACTTCACAAGGAGAGGTCGGGGCTAAAGAGAGTACGACTTGACAGACTCTTCACAAGGGCAAGGTAGTTGCTCGCTGCGCTCGCCGGTAATTGGTGATTGGTGATTGGTGACTGGTCATTGGTGCCGCCTCTGCTCGCTAACGCTCGCAGGCATATGGCATGGGCTCGCTGCTGGCGCAGCTCGCAGCGTAGAGAGGTGCTCGCTGTCGCTCGCACGCATAGGGCATGGGGCATAGGGCATAGAGCATGGGGCATAGAGCATGGGGCATAGAGCATGGGCTCGCAGCGGAGAGCGGAGAGAGGGGCTCACTTCGTTCGCCCGGTCGGCAGCTGCGCTGCCGCGGTAATCA
>SLNP01000125.1 GCA_007132995.1 Bacteroidales bacterium
CCTGACACCGAGCGAGAGATATAGCCTGCTGCATGATATAGCACTGGCACCGGCACCACTGACTACCATCTTTATCTCATCTATCTTCTTGCCAGTTATATCGAGGGCGCTAAGCAGTCCTGCTCCTGAAATAATTGCTGTACCATGCTGGTCGTCATGAAACACTGGAATATCGAGATCACGCTTAAGCACCTCCTCTATCTCAAAGCACTCCGGGGCTTTGATGTCTTCAAGGTTTATGCCGCCGAAGGTGGGGGCAAGCTTTTTTGTAATCTCAATTAGCTTATCTGTATCCTTCTCGTCAATCTCGATATCGAAAACATCAACATCAGCGAATACCTTGAAGAGTAGTCCTTTACCCTCCATTACCGGCTTACTGGCAAGCGCTCCTATATCTCCAAGACCCAGAACAGCCGTTCCATTTGAGATAACGGCAACCAGATTACCTCTTGCGGTATACTCATAGGCGGTGTCGGGGTCTTTCTCTATCTCAAGACAGGGATAGGCAACCCCGGGGGTGTAGGCAAGACTGAGGTCGCGCTGTGTGTTGTAAGACTTGGTAGGAATAACTTCAACTTTTCCCTTTCTACCTCTACTGTGGTACTCAAGGGCCTCTTCTTTGGTAACTTTTGACATGGCGATTGGTTTTTTGGTTAACTTATTGGTTTCGAATTGCTGATTACTTCAAAATAAAAGGCTCTGTCCCGCAAACGGGGAACAGAGCCTTAAATATACGAATATAGAAGATTTAAAAAAAGTGATTTACACTCTCTCTCCTCTCTTTTCTATTTGTAGAATTGGTTAAATATGAATTTGAAAAGACCGTGAGGCTGACCCCTGAAAGTAATATTAGGCCCGAATAGATAGAGCCGTCCGTTGCCTACCGGCGCTTCAAGCCCGATAATACCATCTTTCAGGTGCTCTTGTCCCAGTGCCCAGCCGCTTCTAAGGGGTTCGTCAGTTGAGAACCAGGCTAGTTTTTTAAGCCCCATGGCTTCAGCCTCTTCCGTGAAACGGAATACCGGGCTTCTGCTGAAGTAGAAATGGGCTTCTGATGGCATGCCCCACGCCGCTCTCTCATCAGTATTGATGTCGGCAATCAGAACACTTCCTGGAATAAAATACTCACTTCTCGGAAGAGCTCTTGTTCTGCCACTCTCATCGGTAGTTACCAACGCATTTTCAAGCGGAAGGTCAAGATGCCATGCAAGATTTGTACTCGACTCCTTGGTTATCACAACTCCACCATCTTCCAGAAATCTCTTTATTTGCGGTATCGAGTGATCTGCTGTGATACTCCCTACCTTATAATGGTACTCTTCCGGGATAGTGGCAGGAATCTGATCTCCCGCAGCCCTCTGCGGGCCGGCATCTGCTCTTGGGGGTGTAGGTATGGCACCTCCGACAAAAACAATTACATCAAAATCATCTATCAGGTCTCCTTCATCAATTCTTTGAGGAAAAATAACTGTGTAATCGTAGTTGAAATTATCCATAATAAATCTCATCCACCCCGATGGCATTGATCCGCCATACCTGTCCCAGAGCCCTATTCTTGCAGGCTGAATCCTTTCAGTCTGAGAGGGAGCTCTATCAACTGCGTTTACCTCAACACCGTTTGCAGCCGCAGACTCAAATAGTATATTGCGCACTCTGTTTGACGAGCGTACATAGAAATCGCCGGGAACCGATGAAGGGTTGTTGCTGTCACCTTCGGGAAGCCTGTAAACCCTGACACCCTCACCAAGAAGGTCGTTGGCAACTTTAAAGGAGTTGTTTACTTTGGCACTGAAGCTGTATCCCGCCCTTGCAGAAGTAGGCATTTCAGGTGCCGGTGGTGTTTGTTTCTCGCCGTAAGGGATAACCCTGAATGGCCCTGTCACCTCATCAAGATACCTGTCAACGCTGACTCCCATCTGGAAGGCTGGGGTCCATCCCGATGCATCGTACGGAGGTATAGGAGGACCTCCCGGATATTGAAACAGATTGGGGTAGTCCTGAGGCTCAAACATATCAATTACATGAGGCCTGAAGGCCTGTGCTCCTTTGACAATATATGATCCGGCCGGGTAACTTTTTCCTTCTACAGTGAAATCAGCTGTCGCTATATGTACCTGTATACCGGAAGTAATAAGAGCATTAATAAAACGGACCGCTGTCGGGAAATCATCCTGATCGGAAGGCACTATAAATGCTCTTGGATCTCTTCTCTCAGGGTCTCTGAATACCTCTTCAAAAGGGTTTGCAACTGCTTCACCCGTTTCACGCCCCCTTTGCATGGCCTCTCTCACAGCATCAACATTGCTTGGAAAATGAGTCCAGTGATCGCGGCTTCCACGCTCTATAGAATTCATACCCATCCTGTAGATATTGTAGAGAAGGTGGTACCGGTTTCTGCTTGCATGATCGAGCACGGCGTAGTTAATAGATAGAGAGTAATCGATCGATTTCTGGTAGTTCCAGCTTTGTGGCTGAACAGGAAAGGGGTTTGCGCTACTGGGCATAAGGCGATCCGGCACCAGCCTTATTGAACTGGGAGTAGGACTTCCGATTATCTCTGTCAGAATACCGATAATGTTGTGATAGTACCCGGTAGTCCTCAAACCACCGTTATACCAGACCGAAAAGCGCGATCCGGTTTTCTGGGTATAGCCCGGTTTGTCTTCCACTGCCAGCCGGTTGGCAATTGCCGCTCCAAGGCCGTCAAGACTGGTCATCAGAAGGGGGTCATATACAGATGAGAAGGGGTCTGGGAAGGGAGGGCCTGCCACGACTGTTCCGGCCGGAGCCGTCTGATGGTGATTGTAGAGTATCTGCGGAATCCAGTCAATATATAGCTGGCGACTCATATTCTCGCTCTCTATGAGGTTGTTCATAAAGAAGTCTCTGTTGTTGTTGTGGCCGGCATATTTCTGGTATAGCCTTGGGATATTCATTCTGCGCCGGGTGGGATCCTCTTCCCTCATGTACCACGAAGAGACAAGCTCCTGTCCATCTGGATTGGCGTGAACCAGCAGAACTATAACATTATCGAGTATATCAAGGGTCTCCTGATCAGTTCTTGATGCCAGCTGGTACGCTGTCTCTATTAACTGATGTGTTCCTACTGTCTCTGTGGCATGAAGTCCGCCATCTATCCAGACAACGGCCTTGCCTTCCTGAGCCATGGCCCTCGCCTCTGCATCGGAGATTCCCTCTGCACGGGCCAGAGACTGGGAGATATTCCTATAGTGTTCCAGATTGTTGAGGTTTTCAGGTGAGGAGACAACAAGCATATATTGCGTTCTCCCCTCTTCCGTTTGACCTATGCTGACAATCTGAACCCGGTCTGAGGCTGCATCGAGCATCTTGAAGTATGCTTCGGTTTGCGTGTAGGTTGCAAGTGAATAGTCATCACCTATATTGAACCCGAAGTGCTCTATGGGAGCAGGTATTCTCTGGGCAGATAATGACATAGCAATCATTGACAGGATAATTATCCCTGAAAAGATTCGGCTGTTTTTCATAATAAGCTCTGTTAAGTTAATAAGCAAAATATTTGTCCGTACCCATTGTCACGGCCACTCATTCAGTTTTATCGTTTGGTGTATAGCTGGTTGAATATAAGCTTGAAATTGCCGTGTGACTGCGACCTGAATATTATGTCACTTCCAAACCCTATAAGTTCACCGTTGCCAATTTTGGCCCTGAAACCTGTTATGCCGTCCAGGAGATGCTCCTGCCCCACTTCCCATCCGCTTTTCACAGGTGTGTCGGTTGAGAACCAGAGCAGCTTCTCAAGCTCGCTCTCTGAAGCTCCCTCTTCAAAGCTGAAAACGGGCCCCTGATTGAAGCTTATATGTGTGC
>SLNP01000067.1 GCA_007132995.1 Bacteroidales bacterium
ATATAATCGACTCTCTGATTACACAGAACGGCTAATGAGATAACTCTGTCTTACATGCTCACAACACAACCCGTGCTGGGAGCAAGTGTGCATTTTACCCCGAACCCGCTTAAGGCCAAATATAATCGACTCACTGATTAAGCAGAACTGCTAATGAGACAGGTCTGTCTTACATGCTCGTAGCACAACCCGTAATAAGAGATGCGGCACTTTATGCATGATCACTACACAACCCGTGCTGGGGGTAAGCGTGCATTTTTTTCTGAAACATCTCAAAGTTTTTTTCTAGTGCGAACGAAGTGAGCACTTCTCTACGCTCTACGCTTTCCGCTTTACGCTGCGAGCTGCGTCAGCAGCGAGTGCAGTGAGCACGCTAAACTCCTCAACTTCTAAACCCCTAAACTATAATCGAATAACCGAATAGCCATCACTAAGATAGTTGCGTGCAACCGCGGAGACGCCCACATTGGGCGTCTCTACAATCGTTGTTTATGATGGTATATTTCAATACGAATCCCATCAACCAATCACCTTTACTGATTACCGGCCGGAGGCGTCAGCCGACGGCACTAATGACCAGTCACCAGTCACCAATTACCGGCGAGCGTTAGCGAGCCTCCGGGCGTCAGCCCGCAACATATCCCCCCCCTTTTTTGTTATATTTGATGCGGTGAGGTATGGCGACTGCTGTTTCCCGCTATCATCAAATAAACGACAAATTATTGATGAAGCCCCACAGACCAGATAGACGATCTGCTGATAATCAGGGCAAGAGCTCTGCAGGGCGCCTTTCACCTGCACAAATTATTATCAAGAGGCTCTTCGATATTTTACTCTCAATATTTTCGATCGTTGTCACCCTACCCCTCTCTGTAATCTTTTCACTTATTATTATCATTGGGGGTAAAGGAGAGGTGATATACAGACAGGAGAGGGTAGGGCTGGGCGGAAAGCCCTTTATGCTCTATAAGTTCCGCACAATGAAGCGTGATGCCGAGAGTAACGGACCAATGCTCTCAGAGGCAAACGACACAAGGGTTACCCCCTTTGGCAGATTCCTGCGAAGACATAAGCTAGACGAGATACCTAACTTTATAAATGTATTATTTGGCGAGATGAGCATTGTCGGACCAAGGCCGGAGAGGGAGTACTATCTTGAGAAGATGAAAGAGATAGATCCCGAAGCCTCCCTGCTGACAGAGATTAAGCCCGGTATAACCTGCTACGGACAGACCGAATATGGGTATGCTGCCAGCATAGAGCAGATGATTGAGAGGCTGCCCTATGAGCTGGAGTATGTAAAGAATCCGTCACTCAGTGCTGACATAAAGATAGTGCTAAAAACGGCACAGGTGCTGCTAACCGGCAAGACTGCAAGGGCAAAGGACGGTTCCGGAAAAAGAGTGCCTCTGCCAAAGAGCGATACGGAGAGGGCCGTCTCAGAGCTCTCTGTTACCCCGGACAGCCATTTGCAGCGACCTCACTATTTGGCCGATTGAGTAATTATCGCTATCTTTTGGGTCATCAGACTTAACAGTAACCAAAAAAAGAGTAGTATTATGAAGTTTGCTATTATTCTGGCCGGATGCGGCGTTTATGACGGAGCAGAAATACATGAATCGGTTCTCACCATGCTGTCAGCAGAGCGTAATGGTGTTGAGTATGATCTTTTTGCTCCCGACAAGGAGCAGTACCATGTAATAAATCACCTTACAGGAGAGCCCTCTGATGAGAGGCGCAATGTACTCACAGAGGCCGCCCGTATAGCAAGGGGGAATATTGCTCCCCTCACAGAATACAGTGCCGCTGCCTACGATGCAGTGATACTGCCCGGTGGGTTCGGAGTGGCTAAAAATCTCTGCACATATGCTGTCGACGGCACCTCTATGACAATTGATGATAACATAAGCAGGTTGATAACCGAGACCCACAAGGCGGGGAAACCTATCGGAGCCCTCTGTATATCTCCTGTAATTATTGCATCCCTCATACCGGGCGTAGAGGTAACCCTCGGAAGCGACGATTCACACAACAAGGATGTGGATGAGCTGGGAGGCAGAAACATCACTACCGGCAACAGGGATATAGTTGTAGATAGCGAAAAAAGGGTTGTCTCAACGCCCTGCTACATGAACGATGCATCGCTTATCGATGTTGCGGAAGGCGCTGATGCGCTCATAAAGGCCGTGGCAGAGCTTGCAGGGTAAAAACAGGGGTATTGACGGTCAGAGCCGTCCCATCTCTATCTCTCTTATTATCCGCTCTATATCGGCATCTTCCCCTTCAGGATCATACTCCGCCTTGAGGTTGCTGCCGAAAATGCGGGCTATACCCTGCCAGAACAGTGCGGTTACGCCACTACGGTACTCGCGTATAAGCTCGTAAGAGGAGTTCATCGTCTCCCGGTGAATTAGCTTTATCAGTATACGACCCTGTGTAATGGTGAGCGATCGCAGATCGTCCTCATACTTGCTGAAGACATCTCTCTCAACCTGTCTCAGGTACCGCCGTCGTGCCCTGTCGTCAGGTAACTCTTCCAGATCGGAGTTAACCGACTCAAGGGTGTACTTAACTATCTGGGAGTAGGGATATACACGCCTTACATTGTGCGCCAGCCTGTCGTAACGCCACGCCTCAAAACGGCTTCGCAGAGTCCGCCGGGCAGAAACACTAACCTCGTCCATCTCTACCTCGGGAAGGGTCTCTCCCCCCCGGGTAACATTCCTGATAAGGAAAAACCGGCCATGTATGGTGTCTGTTTTTATCCACACGGTATCATGCACCCTCTTCTCAGTCTGTGAATGGAGGGTAACGGGAGCCGTAAGCATAAGCAACAGAAGAGCCGGTAAAAACAGATATGCTCTCATAACAGAAATATCAACACTCTCCTATGTAACAATAACCATGCCGATACGAATAAGATCGCACAGCCCGAAACAGCAAGTCATCAGGCATCTGAGGACTACAGCCTGCTGCTTAATGAGGTGGTTTCACCACCCGACGGGCACTCTATTTGCATGTTCCTGTAGTAGGAGAGGCAGAAGTCTGCTGCCACCACCTTGTATTCAGGAGTCATGGTGTACTGATCGCTTACACTGCCTGTAATATAGTTCAGTCCTGTCTCGGGAAAATGGAAGGTGGTATAGAGAACTCCGGGCTTTACGATATCGGAAACAGAGACCTTCATATTTATCTTCCCTCTTGCAGAAGAGACCATTACATAATCGCCCGTGGCCACCCCTTTGAGTTTCGCATCACCGGGATGCACATAGAGCATATCCTCCTGAACAAGAACGCTGTTGGGTGTACGCCTGGTCATGGTACCACTGTTGTAGTGTTCGAGTATCCTTCCTGTAGTGAGAATGAAAGGATATTTTTCAGCGTTCTCTTCCATCTCGGGCGACTCCTCAAAGTGCCATGAGTGAAACTTACCCAATCCTCTCTTAAAGCTTCCTGTATGCAGAACAGGGGTGTCACTGCCATCTTCCAGCACCGGCCACTGTTTGCCGTTACTGCCCAGCTCATCCCACCTGACCCCCTTAAAGAAGGGTACTATCTGCGATATCTCTTTCAGAATAACATCGGCAGAGTAACCCTGCTGGGCATATCCCATCTCCCGCATCATATCGACAACGATCTGCCCGTCAGGCTTTGTGCCGGACAACGGATCTACAACCTTCTGCACCTTCTGTATACGCCTTTCGGCGTTTGTAAAGGTGCCCTCCTTCTCAAAAAAAGATGATGCCGGGAATATAACATCGGCCAACCTGCCTGTATCGGTCATAAAGAGCTCCTGCACTACCAGGAATTCAAGACCCTCAAGCGACTCTTTCACATGACAGGTGTTGGGATCGGTCTGCAGCAGGTCCTCGCCCATTATCCACATCGCCTTGAGATCTCCCCTCTGCGATGCCATAAACATCTCGGGAATCTTATAACCCACCTTTGAGGGGAACTCCATCGCATAAAAATCGGAGTAAAGCTTGTGATTATCAGGATTGTCGACCGTGAAGTAGCCGGGCCCCTGATGTGGCTGAACACCCATATCGGCTGCACCCTGTACATTGTTCTGACCGCGTAGCGGATTGACTCCTGCACCGGGCTTACCACCCACATTACCTGTCATCATGGCAATGGCGGCTATCACTGTTATGGTCTTTGTGCCCTGCCAGTGCTCTGTAACACCAAGTCCGTGAAACTCCATGGCCGCCTCTGCAGTCGCATACTCAATAGCTGCGGCCCTTACCAGTTCGCGGTCAACACCCGATATGCGTTCCATCTCATCGATATCGACAGCCCTCAGGAATGACTCAAACTCCTCCCACCCTTCGGTACGGGATTCTATAAACTCTCTGTCAACCAGCCCCTCATCAAGTATATACCTTGCAAACATATTAAGCACCGCCACATTGGTGCCGGGCCGGTTCTGCAGATGGTATTTTGCAAATCGCGCCAGCTCAATACGAAGGGGGTCTATAACTATCAGCGGTACACCCCTCTGCACTACCGACCTTATTCGGGCACCTGTTACAGGGTGGGCGGCGGTCGGGTTGGCACCTATAAGCAGTATGCATGTTGTACTGTAGAGATCATCGACAGAGTTGGTAGCGGCACCGGTGCCGTACGACCACTGCATGCCCATGGCTGTGGGGGCATGACACACTCTGGCACAGCCATCAATATTATTGGTGCCTATAACCACTCTGAAGAATTTCTGCATCAGGTAGTTCTCCTCATTGGTACAGCGTGCCGATGAGATGCCTGCAAGGGCGTCGGGACCCTCTTTTTCCATTATCTCACGAAAGCGACTGGCGGTGTAGCTGTAGGCCTCCTCCCAGGTTGCCTCTTCAAACTTGCCGTTCTTCTTAATAAGTGGTGTGCGCAGTCGCCCGGGGTGATTCCAGAACTCGAAGGCAAACCTACCCTTGAGGCAGGTATGGCCCCTGTTGACAACAGCATCTTCAGAACCACTGATGCCGGCTATTGAGCCATCCTTAACCTTTACATCAAGGTTACATCCCACACCGCAATAGGTACAGGTTGTGCGCACAACTCTGTCGAAGGGGACCGTCTTTGTTCCATACCTGTCGGTAATGGCGTTGGTGGGACAGGTCTGTACACAGGCTCCGCAGGATACACATGGCGAGTCAATAAAGTTCTGATCGTACCCCTTTATTATCCTGCTGTCGAGCCCCCTGCCTGCAATACCCAGAACATGCTCCGACTGCAGTTCATCGCAAGCCCTTACACACCGGTAACAGCTGATACACTCAACCATATCAGACCATATATAGGGATGGCTTCTGTCGGGCGGTGATGCCGGGTGCTTCTTGCCTGAAGGGTAGCGCACCCTGTCAACACCAATAAGGGCCATGGTGCGCTGAAACTCCGTAGGCAGCCGTCCCGGCTCCGGCACTATCCTCTCTTCGGGATAGTCAGAGAGAATAAGCTCTGCTATATTCCTTCTCAACCTTTTAATACGCTCTGTCGAGGTATATACATAGTGCCCCTCCGCTACAGGGGTATGGCACGATGCCATCACCCTGCCACTGCCTCCCTTCTCAAGGGCTATCTCGACCGAACAGATACGGCATGAACCATAATTCTCAAGGTTGTCGGCCTGACAGAGTGTGGGTATAAGGTCGCGATCGTGATAGCGCCTTACAAACTCCAGCACTGTCTCTCCTTCGTTGATTATAAAGGGGGTATCGTTGATGTATGCTCTTTTGCTCATGGCTGTTTCTCCGAATAAGATGGTCTAGTCAAAAAGGGGCGTCAGCTCTTCTGCGAACCACTCCAGCGCATTCTTTACCGGTAGTGGCAATCCGCCTCCCAGCGCGCAGAGCGAACCTGCCTCCATAGTCTCGAGCAGATCGTCAAGCAGCTCTCTGCTTATTTTCTGTTGACCGCCTGTTGCACGGTCTATAAGCTCATAGCCCCTTGTAGCACCTATTCTGCAGGGAAAACATTTACCACACGACTCTCGTGCAGTAAAATCAAAAAGGTGCTTGATAAACTCCGACATCGCAAAGTGCGAAGGAACCGAAACCACTCCGGCATGCCCCAAAAGGAATCCGTTCGATGCAAACGACTCGAAATCGAGGGTGAGATCATTAACCTTTGTTGCCGGCACTATACCCCCCAATGGCCCGCCAATCTGCCACGCCTTGACAGGATACCTGACCCCTCCGCCCATCTCTTCAAACAGGTAGCTGAGGGGTGTGCCCATCTTCACCTCATATATGCCGGGTCTGAGGAAAGCACCGTCGAGCGATACCAGCTTGGTACCTGCCGATTTTTCTGTTCCCATCGAGGCCCACTTATCGCCTCCCTCTCTGAGTATAAATGGTATATTGGCAAAGGTCTCCACATTGCTCAATACAGTAGGCTTGCCATACAGGCCATAGACCGCCGGAAAGGGTGGTCTGGTACGCACCTCCGGTCGCAACCCCTCGGCCGAGTTGAGCAGTGAGGTCTCCTCACCGCATATATAGGCTCCCGATCCCTCAACCACTGTGAAATGGAAGGGCCTTCCGGTTCCTCCGGCATCGACGCCTGTAATACCATGAAGCTGCAACTCTTCGATTGCGCCCTTTATGGTGGTGACAGATTCGGGGTATTCGCCCCTTATATAGAGCACACCGGTATCGGCACCGGTGATAAGCCCGGTTGCCAGCATGCCGGCAAGTACAGCATGGGGGCGCTCCTCTAAAAGCCATCTGTCGGAGAAGGCTCCCGGATCACCCTCATCGGCGTTGCATACCACATACTTCTTATCGCCGGCAGCATCTCCCGAAGCTTTCAGCTTGACATGGAACGGGAAGCCTGCCCCTCCGCGGCCACGCAGAGAGGCCCGGGTTATCTCAGCAACCGCCGTTTCCGGGCTGTCAACAAGAGCGAGAACCGGCCTGTAATAACTCTCTATACCCGGGAATGGGGCCATCATAGACGGTGTATCGCTGTTGGTGCCACTGCTCATAACCGGCTTCATGGCATCGGCCCGCTTCAGAATCTCACCCAGCTGAGAGAGATCGTCGGTAGACCATGTAGCGTTGTTGTAGAGGAAGGCGTTGTTGGTATGACACTGCCCCAGACAGGTCACAGCACCTATCTCCTGGTCGGTAAAAAATTTCAACAGCTCCTTCCGCAATCGCTCCTGCTTACCCGAAACCAGACAGGCGGTGCCATCGCAGATAAAGATCTTCTTCTCCCGGTGCTCACCGCGCAAAAACTCATAGAACGAGGCTGTACCATACACAGCCGCCTTACCGGTCATATATCTCGACGCCACCTCCTGATGTGGTCCGGCAGCAAGGCCATTGCCGGTTGTAGCCTCTACAATGGCGTCATACAGATTCTTTTTCGAGGCCTCCCGCGATGAGAGTCCCCTGATATTTTTTGACATATAGTACTATGTTAAGTGCGTTAATCAGAAGAGACCGGTTATTTTACCATTCTCATCTATATCAATATGCTCGGCCGATGGCACTGTTGGCAAACCGGGCATACGCATTATGGTACCTGCTATAGGCACAATAAATCCAGCTCCTGACGAGAGCTCTATCTCCCTTATCTTTACAGTAAAGTCTCTCGGTCTTCCCCTCTTGTGCTGGTCGTCAGAGATTGACTTCTGCGTTTTGGCTATACAGACTGCCAGATTACCCATTCCAAGTCGCTCTATCTTGTCAATCTGGTTTTTGGCCTTAACCGTATACTCAACATGATCGGCGCCATACATCTTTTTTGCGATGGTTTCGATCTTCTTCTCGTACGACCACTCCAGATCGTAGAGGGGGGTGAAACAGTCGGGACATCCTTCGGTCGCCTCAACCACCTTTTCGGCAAGGTCTGTTGCTCCCTCACCACCCCTTGCCCATGAGTCGTTAAGGGCTACAGTACAGTTGTGCTCTTCACAATGACGGGTGAGAAGCTCTATCTCCCTGTCGGTATCTGTATCAAATTTATTAATGGCAACCACCGGCTTGAAACCGTAGTACTTCATATTCTCAATATGCTTGTCGAGATTCTCAAATCCCTTCTCAAGGGCCTGAAGATTTTCGCTCTTCAGATCTGCCAGCTTCACACCTCCATGATATTTAAGAGCCCTTATTGTAGCAACTATAACAACGGCATTGGTTTTCAGATTCCCGAACTGCGATTTGATATTGAAGAATTTTTCTGCCCCCAGCTCACTGGCAAACCCGGCCTCTGTTACCACATAATCGCTTAGCGACAGGCCGGTCTTGGTTGCCAGTATAGTATTGGTACCCTGCGCTATATTGGCAAAGGGACCACCATGTATTATGGCCGGGGTTCCCTCGAGAGTCTGGACAAGATTGGGCTTAATGGCATCCTTCAGCAGCGCCGCCATTGCCCCCTGAGCCTTCAGGTCGCGTGCAAAGACGGGCTTGTTGTCATATGTATATCCTATAAAGATATTCCCGAGCCGATCTTTCAGATCTGTCAGGCTGTTGGCGACACAGAGAATGGCCATCACCTCCGATGCCGCGGTAATATTGAATCCAGTTTCACGGGGTACGCCCTGCTTTTGCCCGCCCAGACCGATCACTATATCACGAAGGGCGCGCTCATTCATATCAATTACCCTTTTCCACTCGATGGTACGGGGGTCAAGATTGAGGTTTCCTCCATTTGGCGGAAGCTGTATGTTGTTGTCTATAAGCGCCGAGAGTAGGTTATGTGCCCTCTCAACGGCTGCTATATCGCCGGTAAAATGCAGGTTTATATCCTCCATCGGAATCACCTGCGAATAGCCTCCGCCGGCGGCTCCTCCCTTTATTCCAAAGACAGGGCCCAGTGAGGGTTCCCTGATAACAACAGTACTCTTTTTTCCTATGCGGTTGAGTGCCTGTGAGAGTCCGATAGATGTGGTAGTCTTACCCTCTCCGGCAGGTGTTGGCGTAATAGCCGTTACAAGAATCAGCTTCGCCCTCTTTATCTTTTCATCATCGATAAGATGAAGAGGCAGCTTGGCCTTGTACTTACCATAAAGCTCCAGGTCATCTTCGCCGACCCCCAGTTTAGCTGCAATCTCTGTAATGGGCCTTATTTTGGCCTGCTGTGCAATCTGAATATCTGTGCTCATCTGCAATCTTTTTTACATAAAACAACCATGGTCAGAACTTTGTCGCCGCACATCTGATAACAACAGAGGTTATCTGTAACAGCAACAGGATCATACCCTGTATTCCGGTCAGGTGGCACATTGGCCTCCGCGGCCTTCTTACCGATAACAGATAAAGGCCACCTGCAAAGAGGCATAATCCACGACATAGCTACCGGCTACAGTCTAATCTTTGCGGAAATATAGAATAATATCTTTAAATGGAGCAGGGGGTATCTGATATATTACTACAATCAGCGGCAGATATGTATAATATCAGAAAAGCATCATGCAATCAGATAACAGAGACCACCTCAGGGGTTGACTGCTTTCTTAGTGCAAATGACGGGGGGTAGTAGTTGTTTATCCTGTTACCCGCTCTTTTGGCAAGGCCCAGGGGAACACCTCTGTATGAGAGAACAAACCATTTGGCATTGCCCGGAGGCAGCCACTCTGGCGAGCTCTCCCTCCTGAGGTAGCGCAGTGCCTCATGGTAGCTGAGTTCTCTCTCCGGCAAAGCACCTCTCCTGTAAAGAGGTGAGGAAACAACCTGATGTGAGGGAACAATATCGCTGCCTTTTACAGAGAACAACTCCGTTCCTCCCCTTACCACCCTTACATGCCTGTTGATCTGGGCAAGTATCTGCTCCGGTGCGTGCAGGGCACGGATTTGATCACCATCGGCAACAATCTGCTGCTGAGAAAAACCTGATATCACCGAGGCGTAGTCAAGAAGGGAACTCTTCAGGCCCCTACGACGCACCCCCCTATCAGATGGTACCACATAACCCGCCTCGCCCCTCTTTCTGAGAAGAGAGATAAAGAACCCCTCTCCCCTCACCCTTCCGGGGTAAAGTCCGTAGCCGGCAAACCGGTCATTGCCGGGAACTTCAGTAACCCCCGGGAAAGGGTCGCCTGTTAACTTCCCGACCAAAGCACCCATCTCCTCGCCGAGCCAGAAGACAATATCTTCATTTTCCGAAGGGTTGAAGGTACAGGTTGAGTAGATCATATAGCCACCGGCAGAAGTGAAGAGAGGTTCCAGAAACATGCTGGAGGCCTCCTGTACATAGTAACACCCGGCATGCCAGAGCGGATCGAGCGAAAAAGGGGGGCGCCCGCTGCTATAATAACCGGTTTTACACCACTCTACCCGGTCAGAGAGGGCCACCTCACCATTCCATTTCGCACTGTTAACCCTGACGGAAACAGGACTATCCTAATTAAGGGCAGGCAGTAGCTGCCGGAAATCGATATACTCCTGACCGGATACTCTTTCAAGGAAAGGCCCCGGAAAAGTTCTCTCATCTTCTGCCATTGGGAGTGGTCGGTTAAGTGCCGGACTATGGCTGATGCCGGCAAGAGTATAAATATATAACAAAAAGAGAGAGGGTGCCATCGATGGCATATCTCTCTCACTGGTGCCCGGAGCGGGACTTGAACCCGCACGGCCTTACGGCCACAGGATTTTAAGTCCTGCGTGTCTACCAATTCCACCATCCGGGCATATGGCCGGTGGCCCCCTTTTTAACGATGCGAAATTAATTCTTTTTCTCTCCCTATCAAAACAGTGAAGATGTTGTTACCACCATATGGTTGAGAAGAGGGGATGTGGGGATATATCTCTGACGATAAGGCAACAGCGGAGATGAAAAAAAAGGAGAACCCAGTATAAGGCAACAGCAAAGGCAAAAAAAAAAGGGAGAGCCCTGTATAAGGCAACAACAGAGGTAAAAATAAAGGAGAGCCCTGTCGGTGAGCTCTCCCTGAGCGGAAAACGGGACTCGAACCCGCGACCCCGACCTTGGCAAGGTCGTGCTCTACCAGCTGAGCTATTTCCGCCTGTGCGGTGGCAAAAATAAGAAAATTTCATCAATTACACACAGCGGGGAGAAAAAAGGGGGCTATCTTATGCGGGGGCCCCACTCGCGAAGGGTGTCCCTCTCAAAGAGCAGCCATGTAGTGGGGTATATCCACTCCTCCTTGACACTATCGGCCCTTATTACCCTGTTTATCCTTTCGGGCGAACCCCAGGCATCCCGTACCATCTCAGATCTCATCCCTCTCCATATCCTCCCACCATATATCAATGCGGCGATCTCAGAGCCATATTTCTGCTCAAGATATGAGAGTCTGTTAACCTGTGCAGCCTGCTGCTCTACAGCCTGGCGCTGCTCATCACTCTGTGTGCGGATAGCGGCACTGTCGTCTATCGCCTGCTGCCGGTCCAATTCAACATGCTCTACCTCGTGTGCAACAAGTTCAACACCTGAGACCTGAAGATAACCACGATGCTCTCCATATTCAACCAGATAGAAGTCCTCATATCTGGCCAGCAGATCTATCTCTGATCCCCTGGGAATAATCATCAGCACCGAGGTAAGATCACCCATCTCCCGGAACAGCCTCAAGGCAGCGGCTGTCACACCCTTTGCCACAACCTCTTGCTGCTCATCCTCCTCACGCTCACCGGGGGGCACGGTACTCCACTCTGTCACCTCAACACGCGATGCGGCCAGGTAACCAATATAGATATCGTACTCGACAATAAAGTGATCACCATCCCTGGCAACTATATCAACCTCTTCACCCGCCGGTATAATCATAATTACGGTGGTGAGATCGTCCTTCTCACCAAAATATCTTAGCGCACCTCTGGTAACCCCCTTAACGGGATACCGCTGTTGCTCTGCTACCTGCTCTGTAGCTCTCTCTGATCCTGTGACAACCTGTGCGGGCAGAAGGTTGTGAGCCATAATAAGCATCAACAGGATGGAAGCTGTCCTTACCATATATCTACCGGTTTTTGCCATCACCGGCTGCAGCACCCTGCCGGAGCAACCAAAAGGCTCCCGGTGCATCAGCGTTTTCCGGATAATGGACGGGTTAATTCATTACAACCTGATTTACTGAACAAAAAATATACCAGAATGGGGGTGTCATCCTGCGACATCGCCTCTCCGTATAAGGGTAATACCATCGCGAAGGGGCAACATAAGCTTCTCCATGGTGCTGTCATCCTTCACCATCTCATTAAAAACTCTTATCGCGTCTGTACGGGCATCTTTGGCAGAGCTGTCAAGCACCTTGCCTCCCCATATCACATTATCGGCGACTATTATGCCGCCGGCAGAGAGGTGACTCTTCGCCAGACGGTAATATTGGGGGTACTCCCTCTTATCACCATCAATAAATATCATATCAAACTTCAACCCCAAATGCGGAACCATATCCTGCGCCCGCCCTGTATGCATAACTATCATCTCTTCAACACCGGCCATACGGAAAAAACGGGTCGATATCTCTGAAAGCTCATCATTAGGTTCTATGGTATGTATAACAGCCCCTTCAGGTGCATCAAGTGCCATCGCGATAGTTGAGTAGCCGGTAAAGGTACCTATCTCAAGGAGCAGGCGGGGTTTAAGCATATATACAATAAAACGGAGCAGCTGCCCCAGCCGGGGCCCGCCCAGCATAAAAGGGTTAACAACATTAAGGTTGGTGTAGCGGTACAGCTCATGGAGAACAGGGTGCTCGCCGCTGCCATGCTCATCCATATAGTCATTAAGCGATCTGATATCCATATAACCTATCTGTAAATAAGCCGCAACATGCCCGCTGTATCGAAAATCTCCCCTGCCACCTCCATCACCTCTCCGGCGGTTATTGACTCAATGCCGGCAAAGAGTGTCTCTACCGGTTCAACCTTATCGTAAACCAACAGGCTCTTGCCGATGGTAAGCATAAGGCTCTCAAAATTCTCATGTGACCGTGCCAGGTACCCCTTAAGCTGGTTTCTGGCCTTTGAAAGTTGCATAGGGCCAAGACGCCTCTCCTTTAGCCGCCTCATCTCCCTCTCTACCAGATTAATACTCTTTTCCAGATTCTTTGTGTCGGTGCCGAAGTAGAGCGAGAAGAGCCCGGTATCGCTGTAGGGCTGATAGTTCGATTCCACATGGTAGGCATAACCATTCCTCTCCCTCAGTGCCATATTGAGCCTTGAGTTCATGCCCTGCCCCCCAAGCAGATTGTTAAGCAGATGCATAACCTTGCGCCTGGGATCATGCAGGCTGAACGAAACATTGCCTGTTATGCAGTGCGCCTGGTTGAGACCCTCTTTCTCCAGAGATATGGCAGCAGGAGCAGACCTTACTGCCTGAGGCCTTCCCCGGCCGGTGCGGTTTGCTGGTATATCGCCGAAATATCTTGTAAAGAGTCTCTCAACCTCCTTGGGCTTAATATCGCCCACTGAGCAGAACACCATCTTATTGGTATCGTAGTTCTCCGACATAAAGCTGCGAACCATGTCGCTGTCAAACTCTCTCACCGTATGAGGCAATCCCAATATTGGTCTTCCCAACGGATCATCCCGGAAGAGGAGGCTGTCAAACTCATCAAAAATAAGCTCCGAGGGGGTGTCGGCAACAGAGTTTATCTCCTCAATGACAACCTCACGCTCGCGTTCAGTCTCTCTGGGTGGGAAGCGAGATGAGAAGGCTATATCACTTATAAGCTCAACCGCCCGCCGGTAGTGTTCACGAAGCACCGTTGCATAGAGCGAGGTCTCCTCTCTGGTGGTATAAGCATTAAGCTCTCCCCCAACATCTTCAAGGTAACTCAGTATATGATATGCCTTGCGCCGTGTGGTTCCCTTGAAAAGCATATGCTCGGTGAAATGCGCAAGGCCTTGCTCGTCTGGCCTCTCGTCACGCGATCCGGCACCCACTATCAACCCACAGTAGGCAACCCTGGCCCTTACCGGATAGTGAACCAGCCTTATGCCGTTGTCGAGTCTGCTGAAATATAGATCCATAAAAGCGGGGATGGTCAGAGAGTCAGCAAAATTATCAATTGGGCCCGATGTTTCCAAGCATTTTTTCCCCAAAAGAGTTTGCCATATAAAAATTGAAACATATATTTGCAGTCCGAAACCAAAAGGTGCCATAGCTCAGTTGGTAGAGCAACGGACTGAAAATCCGTGTGTCCCTGGTTCGATTCCGGGTGGCACCACAGAACTAAAGAGTTGACAGAGCCGAATGTGCTGTAAAAGAGTGTGTTCGGTTTTTTCATTTGTCAAATTCACCATACAATTATAATATTGTTCCGGAATCGTACTCCCCTCCATCTTATTTCTGCAAGGTTGCGGCCAGCCCTTTTGCTCCCTCTCTGATAGCCCTGCAACCACCGGTTACATAACAACGCCACAGCGGCTACCCCTGCTTAACCGGCTCTGCCAGAGAGAATACAGGACCTGGCTTAATATCGCAACCGTAATTCCCCAAAAAAGCAGGTTTAAAGAGGTCGACACCATTGGAGAGTTGTTCTATTGAATTATATTTGGAGCTTACATCATGGGGGTGTAACATAGATAGAATCGTACCAGAATGGACACCTTATCAGGGAAAAGAGTGAATGGTTTCGGCACCGCGCCTGTCTTTTTCACAGCCATATCGACCATTCTGGGTGCCATTCTCTTTCTCCGTTTCGGTTTTGCCGTTGGCACACTAGGCTTCTGGGGCGTAATTCTGATCATACTGCTGGGCCACATGGTAACGATACCCACGGCACTGGCAATATCAGAGCTTGCAACCAACAAAAAGGTTGAAGGCGGGGGTGAATACTTCATCATATCGCGATCGTTCGGTCTTAATATTGGAGGAACCATAGGCATATCCCTCTATCTATCACAGGCTATAAGTGTCGCCTTCTATGTAATAGCCTTTACGGAGGCATTCAGTTTCCTGTTTGAGTGGATAGAGAGTGGTACCGGCATGGTCATGCCACGACAATTCATAAGCATTCCGGCTATGCTGGTTCTGGCCTATATGATAGTGAGCAGAGGTGCCGGCATTGGGGTAAAAACCCTCTACTGGATTTGTGGCATACTATTTATATCACTGCTCCTTTTCTTTATGGGCAGTTCCGGAGAGAAGAGCCCTGAAGCATTGTGGCACTCCAACTCGCAATTCAAAAATATGGGCGATTTCTTTGTGGTCTTTGCAATCGTATTCCCTGCCTTCACAGGGATGACGGCGGGCGTGGGTCTGTCGGGCGATCTGAAAAGGCCATCGCGGTCAATCCCTGTGGGCACCATAGCAGCCTCACTGTCAGGCATGCTGGTCTATATTTTTATCATCTGGAAACTATCAACCAGTGCAACCCCTGAAGAGATGACATCAGACCAGCTGGTTATGGCAAGAGTAGCCATAGGCGGTGCTCTCATTATCCCTCTGGGGCTGGCAGCCTCAACAATGACATCGGCACTGGGTTCGATTATGGTAGCCCCACGCACACTACAGGCTCTGGCAAACGACTCCACATTCCCCTCAAAAAAGATCAACAACTGGCTTAAGAGAGGTCGGCGAAAGGACAACGAACCTGTAAACGCCTCTCTTGTCACCGTAACCATAGCGCTTGCCTTCGTTGCCCTGGGCTCTGTTAATGTGGTGGCCGGAATCATCTCTATGTTCTTTATGATCACCTACGGTTCTCTCTGCCTTATCTCATTTCTGAACCATTTTGGCTCATCGCCCTCATACAGGCCGTCTTTCCGCTCAAGGTGGTACATCTCACTCAGCGGCTTCGTTGTTGCCATATGGGTTATGTTCAAGATAAGTACAATATATGCCATTGTCGCAATAGCGCTTATGTCGCTGCTCTACATCTACATCCACAACTATCACAAAAGAAGACAGGGGCTGGAGGCCATATTTGCAAATGCACTTTTTCAGGTAAATCGCAACCTGCAGGTCTACCTTCAGAAGAAAAAGGGGTGGAAGCTCTCAAACGAGTGGAGACCTTCGGTAATATGCATATCGGAAGACTCTTTTGAGAGGAAAACCGCCTTCAACCTGCTTAGCTGGATTTCACACAGGTATGGTTTCGGAACCTACCTGCACCTTATAAAGGGATACTATTCAAAAGAGACAGCCGAAAAGGCCGAATATGAGCTAAGAAGGCTTATCAGAATATATGGCAAGAGGAGGAGCCACACCTATATAGATACCATCATATCACCATCATACACCTCTGCCATAGCACAGTCAATACAGGTACCGGGAATATCGGGCATGGAGAACAACATGGTGCTTTTCGAATTTGACAAGGAGGAACCAAAAGGTCTGCCTGTTATTCTGGATAACTATGCAATGGTCAACTCCGGATGTTTCGATGTCTGCGTACTCGCCTCTTCAAGGAGTGAGACAGACTTCAGGAATGAGATTCATATATGGATACAGTCGGCCGACACCGATAATGCCAACCTGATGATACTGATGGGCTACATAATCAGGGGGCACCCCTCATGGAAAGATTCCCGCATCAGGATATTTGAGCTCTGCAGCCAGCGAAGTCTCGAAAAGACAAACGAGAAGATGACTCAACTTTTGAACGAGGGGCGACTACCCATTACAGCAAAAAACATTGAGATAATCGTCAGGGAAGAGGGCGGCTCATCGAAAGATATAATCAACAGACGATCTGAAGATGCAGCCCTTACCATAGTGGGGTTCAACCGCGATGCCGTAAAGAGGGTCGGAGAGTCATTCTTCACAGGTTATGATAATATCGGAACCCTTCTCTTTGTAAATGCCTGTGCCGACAGAGATCTCGGATAGAGAGGCATCTGCGTGCAATTAGAGTTTACTATCTCAGCTATACCAAAACATCCGTACCTGTTACCACAACAGCTCCGAAAAGCGATCATAAAGGACCCCACATCTGCCGCCACTCACGAAAAGCAGTCATAAAAGAACACTCCACCCTCATGCGGCGTGCCCCTACCTCCGCACTATAGGGATATATACTATTGTAAAAGCATCAAGGGGTAAACAATCATGAAGCAACATTTAAGTCATACGACACCCTAGGTCTCAAGTAAAGAGGTAATAAGGGCTACCATACAGAGGGTTTCGCTCCAGGCATCTGGTTAATTATAGTTAAATATGGCGCTTATATGAACAATTTCACCCCCAATCTTGTCTTACATACGAACCAAAAAAGTAAACAAAATGAAAAAGATAGCATTTATAATAGCAGCAGTAGCCATAGGATTCGCAGCTTGTGAGAAAGATGAAAGCAGTTTCGAGATTCAGACTACACCCGAAATAAACGCCACAGATGTAGCGGTTGATGTTGATGAGATAGTTGAGAGTGCCTATGCAGATGTCCCCCAGAGAGGTTCGGGCCAGGTATCGGGAGACTCCTCTGCCAGTGATGACAGCTCAGATGAGCTGACAGTAAGAGATCCCGAGGTGAACTGACAACTGATTGAAAAAGAGTTGCGGTAACCCGCGTAAGAGTCAAGGGGCCGGAGAAAATTCTCCGGCCCCTTGATTTTTAGCCTGTTACATACCAGCGGCACTGCAGCTACATAGCAGACCCATTACCAATAAGGGGGCATCTACTTCTCTTTATTGAAATATTTATCGTACCACCCCAGTATCCTGTTCCAGTAGTCATAGAAATCACTCTCGTTACTGGCAGCTCCGGCGCCGTGCCCTCCATTGTGGTAGTTGACCCACACAACATCCGGTCCCAGCCTCCTCATCGCATAGTAGAGCTCTCTTGTGTTGGTAGCAGGAACATTCCAGTCACCCTCTCCTGTCAAAAGGAGGTGAGGGGTCTCTATCCTGTCAGCATGCATTACCGCTGAGGTTGCAAGGTACTTCATGGGGGCCTCCCATAAAGTCTGGCCTATCCTGTCCTGTCCACTCTCGGCGGCACGATAGTTACGGGTACCGATCTTGGGGCTATCGCCCAGAAAGCTTATGATATTGACCTTTCCACTGATGTTTATTGATGCGGCAAACCTGTTGGTCTGGGTAATAAGCAGCGAAACGGCATAGCCGCCATAACTGGTCCCATGCACACCGAGTTTATCCTCATCGACCAAGCCGTCATCTATAAGCATGTTAATACCAGAGGTTATACCCTTTATCCATGCCTCGGCAGGATAACCCTGAATAAAGTTGACCGATGGCCTGAAGACAAAATAGCCGGCATTGGCCAGAAGCTGCATCGACATATTGTAGCCATTTGAAAAGAAGCGCTCATACACCTCACAAACCAGCGGGTAAGTGTTTCCGGGCTCATAGTTGACCGGGTAGTAGAGTATGCCCCACAGCTGATTACCGTCAGCATCGCGATATTGTACCAGCTGGCTGCGTGATATTGTTCTCTCGCGCATCCATGGATTGAGGTCGGTCAGGCGGCTTATCTCTTCAAAACCGACATCGGCAGAGTAGTAGTCATTGGGCATATCACCGTCTGACATACGGAAAAGAAACCGGGTACCCGATGCATTAAGCGTCCAGCCTGAATAGAGATTACTGTCCTTAATCAGCTCACGCATCTCTCCGCTCTCAAGGTCATACCTCAAAAGGCCCCTCTCCCACTCGTCGCGGGCCGATGTTGTCTTGTACAGATAGCGTCCGTCAGGGCTCCAGGCAGTAATAGAGAGTGCCGGAGCGGTGGCCCGGTCTTCAGGGTAGCGATACACATCTCTCATATCTCCGGTTGCGGCATCTACCAGCCAGTAGCCACCCCTGGAAGTGGTCAATATTGATGAGCCGTCGGGGCTCCACCTGTTTATTGAGAGCCTTACCCTTGCAGTGTCGCCATCTGCCATCACCTCGACTGTATCGCGTGTAATAATACGGCTATCCTCTTCGTCAAGCACCCGCACCGCGACTCTGGCTGAGTCTATAAATGCATACCTGTCGTTATCTCTGTTCCATGTAACCGACACCCGCCTCTCGCTTCTCTCAGCGAGAACAACCGGGTTTTGCGGATCATCAAGTCTTATATACTGCATCTCATACTCAGCCGCACCCCTTCCGTCATAAGATGTCTTAAGGGGGTAGGTTATGTTATAGGAGAGAGTGGTGCCATCGGCCGAAATACGGAGGGCACTGTAACGGTTCTCATCAAGCAGGTGTGTAACCCTCCTGTTACCCAGGTCTACCAGCCCTACTGTCGTAAGTGAGTTGTGATGACCTATCTCGTCCCACTTCAGGAACGGCCTGTTTGAGTCGTAAACTGTAATGGGACCAACTGTTGCCTCCTTGTACATAGAGTCTCCCTTCTCTATCCATCCCTCTTCACGAAACGAGAGTATTATACCTTCTCCGCATGGCGTCCATATAAGAACGGAGTTGGAGGCTATCTCCCTGTCGCTTCGCAAATTCAACCTACGCAGTCGACGGCGGTCAAGGTCGTAGAGATTGAGGTGAAAAGCCCCGTCATCATACTCAAGGAAGGCGAGAGTTGTACCATCAGGAGACCACCTGATGTTTCTGAAAACACCGGGTTCATCTCTCACAGGTGTAATAGCTCCTGTTCTGCTGTCCATCAGAACGAGGGTAGAGGTGACAGGCGAAACATATGAGGGGTCACGATACCTCATATGATCAACATTGAATCTGTCTCTCCTGCTCGAGAGGGTTGCTGCCACAAGATCGCCCTCCTCACGGATATCCTGAACCGAGAGGGAGGTCACATTTATGGCATCGGTAATAGTGAAGGGCTGCTTCTGGGCTTCAGCAACTACAAGTGCGAAAAGCGCCGCAATAACAACAACTGTTCTTGTCATAACTTATCTGTTTGGTTAGTATGCCTTACGGAGGGTGCTACCTAAGCAGTTTCCGTATATTGTATAGCTTATTGAGTGCATCAACAGGGGTAAGGTTGTCGATATCGGTATCGAGAAGCTCATCTCTTATCTGTCGCAAAACAGGATCGTCAAGTTGGAACAGGGAGAGCTGCATCCCCTCACGACCAGAAGCAATTTCATCTATCGGTTTTGCAATCTCGCTTCTGTTATGCCCTTGCTCAAGTTCAGCAAGTATCTCACCGGCCCGCCTAACAACACTTAGAGGCATACCGGCCATTCTGGCAACATGAATACCAAAGCTATGCTCGCTGCCTCCTCTTTTCAGCCTTCTCAAAAAGACAATGCTATTGTCACTCTCCTTTATCGAGACACTGTAGTTCCTGACACGCGAAAGAGATCTCTCCATCTCATTTAACTCATGATAGTGGGTGGCAAAAAGGGTTTTGGCCCTGTGGCTGCTCTCATGAAGATATTCAACCATAGCCCAGGCAATAGATATACCATCATAGGTACTGGTCCCTCTGCCAATTTCATCGAGAATAACCAGGCTCCTCTCAGATATATTGTTCAGTATACTGGCAGCTTCATTCATCTCAACCATAAAGGTCGACTCTCCGAGACTGAGGTTGTCTGATGCTCCAACCCTGGTGAAAATCTTATCTACAAGGCCAATCCTCGCCGACAGGGCGGGTACAAAGCAGCCGCACTGTGCCATCAGAACTATCAGTGCTGTCTGCCTTAGCAGGGCTGACTTACCCGACATATTGGGCCCGGTAAGAATAATGATCTGCTGGCTGACCGTATCGAGCATAACATCATTGGGAATATAGGGCTCATCTGCCGGCATGCCTGCCTCTATAACCGGATGTCGCCCCTCCTTTATGTCCAGAACTGTAGAGTCGTCAAGGGTAGGCCTTACATAATCGCCTGAGCCGGAGACAACAGCGAACGAAAGAAGCACATCGAGCCTGGCCACAGCACCGCAATTCCGGTGTATCGCCTCCAGGTAGGGGACCAGCCCTGACAACAGGTCACTGAAAAGCCTTCCCTCCAGTTCAGCCATTCGCTCTTCTGCGCCAACTATCTTCTCTTCATACTCCTTAAGCTCTCCTGTTATATATCTCTCTGCATTTACAAGGGTCTGTTTCCTTATCCACTCTTCGGGGACCTTGTCGCGATGGGTGTTGCGCACCTCAATATAGTATCCGAAAACATTATTGAAAGCTATTCTGAGCGATGGTATTCCGGTCTTCTCTATCTCCCTCTCCTGCATGGCAGCCAGATACTCCTTCCCACTCCGGTGAAGGGTTCTCAGTTCATCAAGCTCGTCAGATACACCAGCGGCTATAACACCTCCCCTGGAGAGCATCACAGGCGGATCCTCACTAAGCTCAGCCGATATTCTCTTCTCTGCCTCATCGCAGGTGTCGAGTACACCTGCCAGATCTCTGAGAGCTTTGACGGTCGACTCACCACATATCCTCTTAAGGGGCACAACAGCCTTCAGAGCCCTGCCCAACTGAACAACCTCCCGCGGATTGGCTCGCTGCAAAGAGACCCTCGTAACAAGCCTCTCAAGGTCGCCTATACCCTTTATAAGTGAAGCAATCTCCTCTCTGATCTCATGACTCTCCTTAAGATAACCCACTATATCGAGCCGGTCGTTGAGTGAATCGATCTCCTTGAGCGGAAGCGACAACCAACGCCTCAACAGTCTGGCACCCATGGGCGAAACCGTTCTGTCAAGAACATCTATAAGGGTCGAGGCTCCGTCATGAGGAGAGCTGAAAATTTCCAGATTGCGTACCGTGAATTTATCAAGCCAGACAAACCGCTCCTCCTCTATACGACTGATAGACCGTACATGATCCTGCCGCTCCTGCCTGGTAATATCAAGATAGTAAAGTATAGCCCCTGCCGCCACCACTCCGGCACTGAAACTCTCTACACCAAACCCTTTAAGGGAGAGGGTGTCAAACTGCTTCAGAAGACGGTCTCTTGCCGCCTCTTCGGTAAATATCCAGTCATCGAGCTTATAGGTGTAGTAGCGCGAGCCAAAACTCTCTTCAAAAAGATCTCCGCGCCCCCTCTCAAAAAGCACCTCACTGGGCTTAAAACCGGCCATCAGCTGATCAGCATAGTCTGTGGTTCCCTCTGCCACGAAAAACTCGCCCGTCGATATGTCAATAAACGCCACCCCGGTAACAGACCTATCGAAATGTACCGCTGCCAAAAAATTGTTCTTCTTATTGCTCAGCACATTCTCATTAATTACCACACCGGGTGTAACCAATTCTGTTATACCACGCTTTACAACCTTTTTGGCCGCCTTCGGATCTTCAAGCTGCTCGCAAACAGCAACTCTCTGACCTGCCCTTACAAGTCGCGGCAGATAGGTGTCAAGGGCATGGTGGGGGAACCCGGCCAGCTCAACAAACGAGGCCGCCCCGTTTGCCCTTCGTGTAAGTGTAATACCCAGAAGTGATGAGGCTGTTACAGCATCTTCGCCGAACATCTCGTAAAAATCACCCACCCTGAATAGCAGTATGGCATCAGGATGCTGCGCCTTGATAGAGTAGTACTGCCTCATCAATGGGGTATCAGGCTTCTTTTGCATAGGGTACGCCTCTCTTTATGAGTCAATATGTCGGCAACAATCACATATACCGACACTTAACCAAACAAATATACGATGTCAGGGCAGAGATAAAAACAGTTCTTGATTGTTTGTTGATAACTTGGAGGTGTTGCGGCCATCCTCCCAGACAACAACCATGATATAAATCCTGTTTTCGCCTGAAAAAGAAACAAACAAATATATAACTTTGTCTGCAGCCAGATATCACCCTGATATTTCAGGCCCTCTGGCAGTGTGACAGGCGTTCGCATTAGCCTTCCGAAGAGTCCGGCATATGGCACATCACTAAACAGAGTGAGGAGACCGTGCTCTGTGGCCGAGCCGGCCCTGCCGCCATTTTTCTTTTTGACAGAGAGCAACCTGATAAATAAAAATGTCGCTATGAAAAAGGTTCTTATTCTCGGGGCGGGACTCGTCGCCAGGCCAATGATCGAATATCTTCTTGAGAATGGGCTGTCTCTGACAGTGGCATCACCCGAAAAGGAGAGGTCAGATCAGATGATAAAGGGAAACAGTGCCGGGAAAGCCGTCGAGTGGACAATGGAGCAGACAGGCCTACTTGGTGATATGGTGGGTGAACACGACATAGTTGTGAGCCTTCTGCCATACCGCTTTCATACTGATGTGGCAAAGGTATGTATAGACAGAAGAAGGCCGCTTGTTACAACATCGTATGTTAAACCGGAAATGCAGGCCCTTGACACCGAAGCGGCAGAGGCGGGAATAATAATTCTGAACGAGATAGGGGCTGACCCGGGGATAGACCACATGACCGCCATGAGGGTAATAGACAATATTCACTCAAAAGGTGCATCGGTCCGGGAGTTCTACTCTCTCTGCGGAGCCCTGCCAGCACCGGAGGCAGCCGACAACCCCATGGGGTATAAATTCTCATGGAGCCCCAAAGGGGTACTGATGGCAAGCTGTAACGATGCACAATACCTGAAAGATGGAGAGAGAGTCTATCTAAGCAGGGAAGAACTCTTCAGCAGCAGATTCTCTGTCAACTATCCCGGAATAGGTGAGATGGAGGTATATCCAAACCGCGATTCATTGAAATATGCCGGCATATACGGAATACCGGAGGTTAAAACACTCTTCAGGGGCACATTCCGCTATCCGGGGTGGTGTGAGACTCTTTATCTGATGAAAGCTATAGATCTTTTCAATGAAGATGAGAGAGACTACAGCGGCTACAGTTGGGGCCACTTTATTGCTGAATGTGCCGGCACCGACAGGGATAACCTGAGAGATATGTTGATCGGTATAACGGGAAAAGGTGAAGAGGCAAGGGCTATTAAAGCTTTCGAGTGGCTGGGGTTATTTGATGAGAGCGACATGGGCTATGGTGTAGCCTCACCCTTCGGGATCATCTCAGACAGAATGGTCTCAAGGATGATGCTTAAGGAGGATGAACGCGACATGGTGGTTATGCAACACACCTTCCTTGTGGTAAACCCCGACCGGTCGAAAGAGGTGGTTAAATCGGGTATGGTTGACTACGGAACGCCGGTCACGAACACCGCCATTGCCAGAACAGTATCTCTTCCGGCGGCAATAGCGGTAATACTTATAGCCGGAGGCAATATCACCCTCACCGGTGTACACCGTCCGACTCTGCCCGAAATATACAATCCGGTTCTCAAACATCTGGAGAGAGCAGGAATATCAATGACCGAAGAGTACGGGCTGCCACTGTCGGAGATGATTGGCTAACGGGTCTTCCCGAATGCATACTCTTAGCGGCATCCGGCTCCGAAGCGTTCAAAAACACCGAGCCCGAAGAGGGCGTAATCATACTTCACCGGATCGAGCCTGTCAAAATCTCTGAGCCTGTTATCAAGCTCAGCGACCGCTCTGGCATCATTCTGTCTTCTGGAAATAAGACCAAGCCTTCTGGCAACATTGCCGCTGTGAACATCAAGGGGGCAGGAGAGCAGAGAGGGTGAGATGCTCTTCCATAATCCAAAATCGACCCCGGCGCTGTCACTCCTCACCATCCACCTTAGAAACATATTTATCCTTTTGGCTGCCGAGCCGGCAAGTGGATCTGGAAGATGTTTCCGGCTTCTGTCAAGATGCGGTAATGAAAAGAGAATCTTTCTGAAATTGTGTATTGCCGGCTGCAGGGAGTCAGGGCTGCGATGGAGTGCAAACAGGGTCTCCGGCCCTCCCCACTCCCTGTAAATATGGCGCAGACCAACTATGAAGGTTATAAGATCGGTGCCATTAAAAGTGCGGTGAACGAACTCTTCAGCCACTCGAAGGTCTCTCTCGCTATGACTCATAACGAAATCGTATGGTGTCCCCCCCATAAGGGTCATCATCCTCTCAGCGCTTCTTATGATCGTTGTACGGTTACCCCATGATATAAGGGCTGTAAGGAAACCGGATATCTCAATATCCTCCTTAAGGGTGAATCTGTGCGGTATCTGTATAGGGTCGGTCTCAATAAACCGGGGTCTGTTGTAGAGATGAACCCGCTCTTCAAGAAACTCCCTTAACTCTGACTTAGAAAAACTCTTCATAAAGGGTTGCAAGTTATCCGGCACTAAGCCGGGGTCAAAGGTTCGCCCCCGGTTATTACACCATCGCGTATCTCTACAATCCGGTCTGAGAGTCCTGCAAGATGACGGTCGTGGGTAACTATCACTATGGTCTGTCCCATCTCTTCGCGCAGTTTAAAAAAAAGCTTGTGCAGCTCATCTTTGTTGGCACTGTCAAGATTACCGGAAGGTTCATCGGCAAGAATAACTGACGGACTGTTTATCAACGCTCTTGCAACAGCGGTGCGCTGCTGCTCACCACCACTCAACTCAGATGGCTTATGATCTGCACGATCTTTAAGATTGAGGAAACCAAGAAGTTCACCCGCCCTCTTCTCGGCCTGCCGGAACGAGAGGCCGGCAATAAGGGCAGGTATGCAAATATTCTCTATGGCGGTAAACTCCGGCAGAAGCTGATGAAACTGGAAGACAAAACCGATATTGGAGTTACGGAAAGCTGCCAGCTGACGACCTCGTATAGATGTGACATCAGACCCTGAATAGCTGACTGAACCGGAGCATGGCTTGTCGAGTGTACCCATTATCTGAAGCAGTGTGGTCTTGCCGGCTCCGCTGGCCCCGACTACAGAAACGATCTCACCGCTGCCTATTACAAGGTCAATTCCCTTCAGAACCTCGAGATCTCCAAATGACTTCCTAACACCTTTTACCTCTATCATCGCACAAAAACTTATAAACTACAACAGAACACGGGCAGAGAGAGACAGTATCATACCGGGCTGTCCGGTAAAGGCACCCTCTCTCCCAAAAAAGCAAACAATATATATGATATGTAGATAGCCAGCAGAAGAGCTCCCCTGAACCTCCCCAGCCTGATCCTGCCCGGTGGCATCACAAGGAAGAGAAGCACAAGAGAGAGGCCAATACACCATAACATATCAAAATCAACTATACGGTCGGGAATATTGATATCTCTCACCACCGAGGCGGCCCCCATAACAATAAGAACATTAAATATATTAGACCCGAGTATATTGCCAATGGATATATCTGTCTGACGCCTCACCGCAGCAACCGCCGAGGTAACCAACTCCGGAAGGCTGGTTCCGAAAGCAACCACCGAGACAGATATAAGACGCTCACTCACCCCTATTACACGGGCAATACCCGACGCACCGTCAATTAGCAACCGTGCTCCAAGAGCAAGGGAGATACAGGAGAGAATCGTGATTAAAACCGCCAGAGGTATGCTGTATCCTGCAACAGGCAGATCACCACTCTTAATACCATCGCTTCTGCGGGAGGCCCTCATAGAGAAAAATATAAACAGGGCAAGAATCAGGAGCAGTACCCCTCCCTCCCGCCCGGAGAGGGTGCCATCAAGAAGGAAGAGCAACAACAGCAATGTTACAGCCATCATCACCCCCCAGCTAACCAAAAGTTTACGGGAATTGACAACAACGGGCATTATTAAGACGGTAACGCCAAGTACCAGGCCAATATTGGCAATATTGCTCCCAATAACATTGCCTGTCGCAATGCCGTGGTGGCCCTTCAATACAGCGCTGACACTCACAACAAGTTCAGGAGCCGATGTACCCAGCGAAACAACGGTAACCCCGATAACAAGTGTCGATACCCTTAGAGATGATGCGAGCGAGACGGCGCCCCTGACCAGAAACTCCCCACCGGCCAGAAGCAGTATAAATCCACCGGCAAGTAAAAGAATGTAACTCTCTTCAAACATGGGGTACTATTTCAGGGTCTATTGGTCAGGGCTTTAGGGTCTTATTAACATCATCCCTGAACTCATCCATATCTTTCCTGACATCAGAGGCAGAGTCTTCAAGCTCACGCTTTATATCATCGGCCGCCTTACGAAACTCACGCATACCCTTTCCAAGCCCTCTGGCAAGCTCAGGCATCTTATTGGCACCAAAAAGGACCAGAACCACCAGTATTATTATAACCAGCTCAGGCCCGCTGATAAAGAGAAAGTGACCCATTTCCCGTTTTCGTCAGTTTAACCACTACCGATGAGGGGCGGGGGAACGCTTCGGTCAGGCAGTCTCAAACTCATACAGTATGATAAAAAGAGCCGCCTCAGCCCCCCCTGCATCATCATAACTGCAAAGTTAGCAAACTTTCTATTATATCTCATTCAGGGCCAAAAAGGAGAGGGCCGGGTCTCTTACCACCCGGCCCTCCTCTTATAAATATTATAAATACTAAGTGCAGTTACATTTGCATTTGCACCTGCTCCTATTTCCTGTTGCCTTTCTCCTTCTCTTTCGGAGGCTCCTCTTTGGCCAGGGTATCGTATACAAGCGGGGTTCCGACGAAGAGCGATGAGTAGGTTCCAACCAGAACACCCAGAAGCAGTGCGAAGACAAACCCCCTTATAACTTCACCACCAAAAATGAAGATGATTAGCAGCACCATGCCCGTTGTAAATGAGGTGTTTACCGTACGGCTAAGGGTGCTGTTAAGTGCAAGATTCATCACCTCCATCCTTGGTCTTTTCCTGTACAGAGTCCTGTACTCCCTTATTCGGTCAAACACAACCACCGAGTCATTGACAGAGTACCCTATAACAGTAAGTATTGCCGCTATGAAGGCCTGATCAATATCGAGCGAGAAGGGTAAAAACCCATACCCCAGAGAGAATACACCAAGCACAAAGAGGGTGTCATGCACAAGCGAGGCTACCGCACCAAGACCAAACTGCCAGTTACGGAACCTAATAAACATATAGATAAATATCACAATAAGGGCTATAGAGACAGCCCATAACGCTTTTATCTTAATGTCTCGGGCTATGGTCGGCCCCACGGTCTCTGAACCCACCCTGTAATCATCAAGAAACTGTTCAAGTGTGACCCCTTCGAGGAAGTTTCTCAGGCCCTCATAAAGGGTGATCTCAACCTCAGAGTCAACACCAGACTCCTCTATACGATACTGGGTGCTTATCTTAACCTGATTCTCTGTTCCGTAGGTGATAACCTCCGGATTCTGCTCAAACACCTCGCCCAGGGCATTCGCGATATCTTCTGTCTCTACCGGCTCGTCAAAGGCTACAATGTAGGTTCTACCTCCGGTAAAATCTATACCAAGACTCAACCCCCTTGTTGCGAGAGAGAGTACCCCTACAGAGATAACCACGAACGAAATAACATAGGTCAGCTTCCTTACACCAAGGAAATTGAACTTCGGGCTGCGAAGGAAGTTCTCTGTTGGCTTGATGGCAAAGGTGAGCTTCATATTCTTCCGCAGCATTGTGTCATATATAACCCTTGTTATAAAGACAGCTGAGAAGAGCGAGGTCAGTATACCTATTACCAGCGTGGTGGCAAAACCCTTGATAGGGCCGGTGCCGAAAAGAAGAAGAACGACACCTGTAAGCAGCGTGGTAACATTACCGTCAATAATGGCAGAATAGGCATTCCTGTAGCCATCTGCAATCGCAAGCCTGATGCCCTTGCCTGCCCTTATCTCCTCTCTTATCCTCTCATATATCAGAACATTGGCATCGACCGAGAGACCAATCGTAAGCACTATACCGGCAATACCCGGCAGAGTCAGCACAGCCCCTATAGAGGCCAGCACACCGATAAGGAAGAACATATTGACCAGTAGCGCAATATCGGCTACAAGACCTGCCCGCCTGCTGTAATAGAAGACCATATAGAGAAGTACTATAAGGAAGGCTATGATGAAAGAGCGAAGCCCCGACTCGACCGCCTGCTGACCCAGAGAGGGCCCAACAACGGTATCATACACTATTCTGGCGGGTGCAGGCAGACGACCTGACCTTAGAATGTTGGAGAGGTCTTCGGCCTCATTGAGAGTGAAGCCTCCGGTAATCTCTGAGCTACCGCCCCGTATCTCGTTCTGAACGCGGGGGGCAGACCTGACATAGCCATCAAGCACAATAGCTATATTACGATCAATATTGTCACGGGTCATCCTGGCCCATGTCCTTGCTCCTTCGGCATTCATTGACATGGTGACCCTGATATCGGTACCGATAGTACCCTGTGAGGGGCGTGCAGAGGTTATGGCCCCGCCATCGAGCGGCGCCCTGCCTTCACGGGTGGTCACCTTAATGGCATGCAACTCATAGTAATGTTCGGTTCCAGCGTAGGGTATCTGACTCCAGAAGAAGCGCACATCTCTTGGGAATATAGACCGTACACGATCCATGGCCATATAACGGTTCACCCTGGCCGTGTCGCGTGAGTGTGATATACCTATCACACTTCCGGGCAGAGGGCTCCCGCTTCTGTCGAGCATAGGATTAAGGGTCCCAAAAAGTGGGTTCAGAAGGGCAAACTCCTCCATGGTCTCGGGCTCAACCTCTTCTGTCTCACCACGGGCAATTATATCAAGAAGGCTCTCCTCTACCTCAGCCGTATCGGCTATGGCAGCCAGTAGCTCTTCTGCCTCCTCTTCGGTCTCAGCCTCCTCTTCAATCTCTCTCTCCAGGGCGGTTGCCTCAATATCGCGGAGAAGGTCGTTGGCCTGGTTCAGGTAGCCAAAGAGTTCACTGTTCTCATAGGTCTCCCAGAACTCAAGACTGGCGGTTCCCTGAAGCAGACTTCTTACCCGCTGGGGATCTTTAACCCCCGGAAGGCCAATGACTATACGGCTTCCACCCTCAACCCTCGATATGTTGGGCTGGGCCACTCCAAACCGGTCGATCCGGGTACGAAGTATGTTGAAGGCATTGTTAACCGCCACCTCAGACTCCTCCTTGAGCACCCTTACGACATCATCATTACTACTGTTGAAATTGACCTTATCTCTCAGCTCAACTGTCGAAAATATGGCTGCCAGCCGGGCATCGGAGTCTATCTGCTCAAAAGCCGCGCGGAAATGGTCTATAAAGTTTCCGGGATTCTCCCTCTGGCGACGCCTTGCCTCATCCATGGCGGCCAGGAATACGGGGTCATCACTATAGTTGGAGAGAGCCATCACAATGTCCTCCACACCAACCTCGAGCATTACATTCATACCACCCCTCAGGTCGAGGCCCAGGTTAATCTCCTTCTCCTGAACCTGTCTGAAGGTATTTCCCAGAAAACTCCACTGCTCTTTGGGCAGCGAAGCTATTGAATCAAGATAGTTAAGCTCCTTAACCAGGTCACCCTGAGCATATCTGGCGGCATCACGCTTAACCATATAGGCTCTCCCGGTGAAGGAGAGCTGATATACAGAGACAAGCGCCAGTAGCACTGCCAGCAAAATTATAGCTCCTCTGTTCTGCATCGCTAATTCGGTTTATTGTTATTTGAGGTTCAACTGCTTTATTGAGGCGCAAAGATATTAAAAATATTGACAGATAGCTCCTGCATATTGAATCGGTGCTCTATATGCAGAAAAGGCACACCCGCCCCCCCCTCAGCAGCGGTCGGTTGCTCAAAATACGATCAAACCCGGACAGGTAATACCAGAGATGTTGGAGTAGCACTACATCACAAGTCTGTCGAAGTCAGCATCGAGCGGCCTGTCATTCTCAAAATCATAAAGGGTAATGGAGCGGATATTGTAGTAGTAGCTCCAATAGGTGCGAAGGGCGTTCATAAAGCTTATCCTGTTCTCATCTTTACGCCTGTCGGCATCATTAAGCTCAAGCACATCGATACGCCCTATCAGGAAGCGCTGGCGTGTAACCTCATAACGGCGGGTAGCAATCTCATCGGATGTTGCCGCTATACGCACCTGACCGGGCTGCAGGTTAAAACGGTGTACATCAAGCATTATGCCCTGTATAAAATCGGTCATCATCTGCTCTGAGCGAACCCTTGTAACCTCCTGATTCGACTCTGCCATCCTGAGCCTGCCTTTGCTCAAACCCCAGTCCAGTATGGGTATGGTAAGCCCCACCCTTATTCTCTGCTGGATATCAGGGTTCCGGTAGGCATCTGCCAGACTTTCATCTCTCTGCCGCATACCATATGAGACAGTCAGGTTAGAGCCGGTTATACCCCTGTTGGCGCGAGCCTGTTCAACCTGACTCGCTGCCTCAAGCAGTGTGAGCTCCTGATCAAGAATAAACGGATTATTCTCCATGGCAAGCTCCAGTACCTTATCAACATCGACCTCAAACTCAGGCACATCATCTTCAATAATGAGCTCTATCCGCACATTTTCGTTGAATCCGAGAAAAGACCTCATTCTCAACTCGCTGTCATCAAGGTTTATATAGGCCTCATTACGGGCGGTACCCGCATTTAGCCATGAGAGCTCCATCTGTAACAGCTCATCTTCGGCAATGGTACCAAGATTATATCTGCCCTGCGCTATCCGGTAAAGCGTGTCTGAGTTGGAGTAGTTCAGCTCGGCTATCTCCTTGCGAACCTGGGCGGTTGCCAAATCGAAAAAGCGGTTAACAGCCATATTGTGAACATTCACAATATCACTCAGATACTCCTTTTTTGCCCGCTCATACCGCAGCGGCTCAGTCTTGTTCTGCCACTTGAGGGAGTTGTACCCAAACAGGGGCTGTACGAAGTTTATGCTGATAGGCGAAGAGATATAGTCAGTACTTCCGTCGCCCGAAAAGGCATCAAAGCGGGTAAGATCAGAACTTATGAATACGCGGCCTCCGGTAAGCCCGATGTTCTGCGAGAGCTGCAATGAGAGTGCACTTGTGTTGGTATTCCTCTCTACAAATGTATATTGCCCATCAACATACTGCTCGTTATAGGTTCTGTTATAATCGGCCAGATCGGCTCTTAGTGAGAGTGAAGGAAGAAACTCGGCCTTATATGATCTGTGCCGCCAGTAGCTGGCCCTGAAACGGTGCTTGGCCATAAGCGCACTGGGAGACTGCTCTTCGGCAAGCTCAATAACCTCACTGAGTGTTAGTCGTTTAACCTGTTGAGCCTGAACTGATGTCATTAACAGCAACGGAATACAGAGGGCGAAAAGTTTAGTGGTCTTTATCATCACAGATTTTGATTGTTTGGGGTTAGGAAACTACTACTCATACCTGAGAGATTCTATAGGGTCACGCTCCGATGCACGCTTCGCAGGCGAGTAACCAAAAACAACACCTACAGCGGCAGAGACGCCAAAGGCGATAATGACTGAAAAGGGGGTAATCAGGGTTGTAATATCGGCAACCTCCTGTATAATATGTGAGAAAATCACTCCAAGGAACACCCCGATGAACCCGCCGGTAACACTTATCAGAACCGCCTCGGCAAGGAACTGAACCACAATATCCATCTTCTTGGCTCCGATAGCCATCCTGGTACCTATCTCTTTAATTCTCTCCATTACCGATGCGAACATTATATTCATAATGCCAATGCCACCAACCACAAGCGATATACTGGCAATGGCCCCAAGAACAATATTGAATATCTCTCTTGTTCTCTGCTGCTGTTTCAGCAGCAGCTCGGGAACGGTTATCTCAAAATCCCTTACCCCCTGATGACGCCTGAGAAGCATGCGGCTCAGGAGCTCTGTAGTAGGGGTTAGCTGCTCAGTCTCATGAACCTGCACAACTATTCTGTCCAGCTGATGGTAGTTTGAGGCACTACCGGTGGGGTCGGAGCTACCACGGGTTACGCTGGAGCGCCCTCCCATTCCGGGCATTCCCATACGGGGCTGGCTAACAGTTCTGGTAGTTACAAGCGCCCTGTTCTGATACCGCAGCAACATGGTCTGCAGGGGTATGTAGATATTGTCATTGTACACATTGACGCCCACATCTTCGAAACCTGTCATAGCGACGGTGGTGCGCTCAAGCACCCCGACAATCTTCAGCCACACACCGTCAAACCTGATATACTGCCCTATCGGATCGGTATGGGTAAAGAACCTCGATCTGATATTGGCACCTATAACACAGACCTGTACGCCATGCAACTCCTGATAATCATTAAAAAAGGTGCCTGACTGAAGTGGAAGGTTGTAGAGATGGAAATAGTCATTGTTGACCCCGACCAGTTTGGCGCTCTGTCTTACGCCGTTAAGCATTACCGAGGCGGTGTAACTCACCTCGGGACTCACCCTCCTCATTGAGGGAATTGTCTCCCTTATGGCATCGACATCGAGCATGGTAAGTCCTCTTGAGAACTTGCCCCTCTCTCTGTCATCATCATTATCATCACTTCCGGAACGATCAGGAATAACCGGGCTGACCAGTATGTTGTTCACCCCTACCATCTCCATCTGTTCGAGTATCTCCTGCTGTGCACCGTTGCCTATGGCAAGCATGCTGATAACGGCAGCCACACCGAATATGATGCCAAGCGCCGTAAGAACAGACTTGAGCTTATTCGATATTATAGACTCTACCGCTATTACAATATCATGAAAGTATCTCTTAAACATCCTCTTCCTCTATAATTAATCATACCTGATGTAGCACCTGAACCCCTATGTCGCAATTCCCGTCAAATGGCCGCCACTCACATACCCTAACGCTGCATCTGATTAGGGTTCACCTGCGGCCTTTGGCCTCCGGTGTTGTTATTCCTTTGCACCCGCATTCTTTCGGCCTCCTCTCTTCTGCGCTGATCTTCAGCCTCACGCTCTCTGTGGCGCTGCCTTATTATCTCTTTAAGCTCCTCTCCGGCAAGTGTAAACCTTGTGGGGTCTGAAGGCGGTGAGAGCCTTACCACTTCACCCTCGCTCAGCCCCTGCTCAACAATGACCTGATTCTCATTAGATGTACCAAGAAGTACCACCTGCTGCCGGCCGTCACGGGTGTAGACAAAAGGTATGCTGTCGGCGGTAGCATATACCGCCTCAAGGGGTATAAATACCACATCATCGAAAGAGCTTGTTACTATCTGATTGCCGGTGGTCATGGCAGGGCGGAGAATAGGATCGGTCTTGTCAAGCTGAATCACCACCTCAAACACCTTGGCGTCTGTATTGGGAAGTTGCTCTCCGATGTTGGCCATCGAAACAACTTCACCTGTGTAGGAGCGGTCAGGGAAGGCATCTACACTCAGCCTTACCGGATTACCCAGACTCACCTTGCTGATATCTATCTCGTTTACATAAGTTCTTGATATCATTGACGAGAGGTCGGGCAGCTCTGCCACAACAGGATCCTGCGGCCTGATAGTTGATCCTACCTCCCTCCTGGCTCCTCTCCACTCCCGTCTGTATATTACCATTCCGGGAGCAGGGGCAGTAATAACAAGCTGATTGATAAGTTCTTCATATTCAGCAATCCTGTTCTTCTGACGCTGAAGATCGAGCTCTATACGACGCATATCGGCGTCTGCCTGCCTCAACCTGAGCTCATAGGTGGCAACCGCCTGATCGTAACTCCTCTGTGTGTTTTCCAGATTAATCTCATTTTGCCTTATGGTGGTGGGAGGCTCAAACTGTGACTGCTCGAGTGTTATCTCTGCCTGCTCAAGATTAAACCTCATATTGAGTAGGTTATTACGGAAATCACGAAGCTGCAGGGTCGTATCCAGCACCCTCATATCGTAATTGTTCTGTATGGTCTCAAGTCTCTCATACTCATCCCTGAGGGTGGCGTCAAGATCAGACCGGTCCAGGGTAGCAACATAATCGCCCTCCTCAACAACGGTACCCTCGGGCACCAGATCGAAAATGGCAATATCCCTTATTCGGATATTACGGCTCCTGAGAAGGTCGGGGCCCCTTATCTCAGTAGCGCGCTCGGCCTGAAGTTCGCCCGTGGTTGTAACAACCACCTCAAATTTACCCCTTTTGGCCTCGGCGAAAAGTACTGAGAGGTCTTCCTGATCAGCCAGCCTGCTGAATATTATAAGGGCAGCCGAGGCTGCTAAAACAACTATGGCTGTAATGATTACTGTCTTTTTCATCCCAATCTTATTTTTTGCATTCCTAAAAACCGGAAAAGATGCTTTCCTTTCTGAAATATAATTCCTTAAAGAGTCGCAATCGGTTTATCTGTTATGCCGTTTTCTCAATTTTCAATTTAAACTATCTGCTTTTAATCTCTCCGGTCACTTCACTCTCACCTTGGCTTACAGTTTGCCCCCCTGTTCGACCGGTTATAAACAGAAGGCGATCTATTAATTGTTAAAGGGAGGTTTCACACAATAAACAACGGCGAATTTATTTAAAAAAGGGAATCGAAACCGTTCTTTAACCCGCTGTTAACACGAGAAGTAATCCTCCCATTCAACCCAAAGTAAAACACTATTAAGGGCTTAACTGTTTTAATGCGGAACTACCTGATAGTCACTTTTATAGTTTTTTAACCAGCGCAACCATCTCATCTGCAAGCCTGACCGCTTCACTATGGTTTTCGGCCTCTGAAAAGACCCGTATTATGGGCTCGGTATTGGAGAGCCTGGCAAGCACCCATGAATTCCCATAATCGATTCTCACACCATCACGAACATCAATAGAGGCTCCAATGTATTCTCGGCCAAGTACCTCACTGAGAGCGCTATGCTCTATCGAGGCAGCCAACTCAACCTTCCTCTTTACCATCGCATAGGAGGGGTAGCGACGCCGGAGCGTGGAACAACTAATCCCGGCAGTGGCAAGGTGAGTTAGAAAGAGCGCTGCCGCAGTGAGGGCATCGCGTCCGTAATGGATATCGGGCAATATCACACCTCCATTCCCTTCACCCCCTATAACAGCATTACGACGCCTCATCTCCTCAACAACATTGACCTCCCCAACGGCAGAAGAGAAGTAGGAGCATCCGTGCCTCACAGCAACATCGCGTAGAGAGAGTGATGATGAGATATTTGATACTGCCGGCCCTGGCTGAAGTCCAAGCATATAGTCTGCAACAGCAACAAGGGTGTACTCTTCACCAAAGGGGGTGCCATCTTCAGATATTATGGCCAGCCTGTCAACATCAGGATCAACAACAAGCCCGAGATCGGCACCTTCACTTACAACAGCAGCGGCCACATCGGTTATGTTTTCAGGCAGGGGCTCGGGGTCGCGACAGAATCTGCCATCAGCAACGCAGTTCTTCTCTATAACCTCTGCAACACCTATCTCTCTCAGCATGGCTGGCAGTATTGTACCCCCCACAGAGTTAATGCAGTCGACCAGAACGGTAAATTTTCTGCCGGCAATAGCCTCTCTGTCAACATGACGGTATGAGGCTACTGCAGATATATGGCGCCCGTTCCAGCTATTGTCTAAAGTAACTCTGCCCATCTCTCCCGATGAAACATAACGGCAATCTCTCTGCCCGGAAAGTTTCAACACCTCCCTGCCATCTTCTTCAGAGAGAAACTCTCCACGGGAGTTAAGGAGCTTAAGGGCATTCCATGCAGCGGGGTTATGGCTTGCGGTAATAACTATACCGCCGGAAGCGCCCTTACCTTTTACCGCTATACCGGTTGTCGGGGTTGATGCCTCTCCGAGATCTGTAACATCTATACCGAGCGAACAGAGAGTGGCCACCACAAGGTCTCTCACCGCCACTCCCGAAGCCCTCGAATCACGGCCAACGACAACACTCAGATGCCCGGCACCACCAGGCCTGGCTTTAATCCAGGCTCCGTACCCTGTAGCAAACTTAACGACATCAACAGGAGTAAGTCCCTGACCGGGAACGCCTCCTACAATACCTCTTATACCGGATATCGACTTAATGAGGGTCATAACTGCTTCTCTTTTTGTGGGAAGCAAAGTTGCAAAAAAATGGCCAATTCACACATATTGCTTTTAATTGTACCTTTACGGCTGGAAAAAGAGAGCTACAGCAATGGGTAAGCCGCAAGGAGAGAGAAGCGCAGGCAGGGAGCCCGGCAAAGAGTACCGGAAGCCTGAAGAAAAAAGGGGCGCAGTAAAAAAGATCGGAAAAGAAGATAAAGAGCCGGAGGGCAAAAGAGTGATGGCAAAAAGCCAGAGAAAAGAAGAAGATAAAGAGCCGCGGGAAGAGAGCGGCAAGGCCAAAATATCGGGAAGACGAGCGAGAGTAACCCTGAAGAAGGGAGATAGAGCGAATAATCCCGGAAGAGCTGGCAGCATGCGGGAGGAAAAAGGCGACGCGACAAAAAGAGCCCCCGGAATAGGCAGCAGACCGGAGAGAGAGCCGGACACCAGAAGGAGACTGGAAAGAAGAGACAACAGGCCGGAAAGAAAAGACAACAGGCCGGAGAGAGAGACCGGCACCGGCAAGAGAGAGATAAGAAGAGAGAGCAGACCCGGGAGAGAGCCGGGCGCCAGGAAAAGAGTGGGAAGAAGAGACGGCAGGCCGGAGAGAGAGCCGGACACCAGAAGGAGACTGGAAAGAAGAGACGGCAGGCCCGGGAGAGAGTTGTTGCCCCGTAAAAGGCCGGTAAGAAGAGGGGGTGAACCGGAGGGGGAAGGTGACGCCATAAGACTGAATCGCTATATCGCACTAAGCGGTATCTGCTCAAGAAGGGATGCTGATGCCCTGATAGCTTCAGGTAACATCACCGTAAATGGCAAGGTGGTCCGGGAGATGGGAATAAGGGTTTCGGGAAGTGATGACATAAGATATAAAGGTAAAAGACTGAGAAAGGAGAAGCGGGTATACCTGCTTCTCAATAAACCCAAGGGTTTTGTAACAACAACCGATGACCCGCACGCGGAGAGAACGGTGATGGATCTTATTAAAGGTGCCTGCAGCGAAAGGGTATTCCCGGTGGGAAGACTTGATAAGTCAACCACAGGAGTGCTTCTGCTTACCAACGACGGGGAACTGACGGCAAGGCTTACCCACCCCAGATATAAAAAGAAGAAGATATATCATGTATGGCTTGACAGGGAGATGACCAAAAACGACCTTATCTCACTCACCACCGGTGTAGATCTGGAAGATGGTAATGTTGCAGCCGATGCCGCTGCCTTTGTAGAGGAGGGAGACAGAAAACAGATAGGCATAGAGATACACTCTGGCCAGAACAGGGTAATAAGGCGAATGATAGAGGCTATGGGCTACAGTGTAGAGAAACTTGACCGGGTATACTTTGCCGGACTTACCAAAAGAAAGGTTCAGCGGGGTAAATGGAGGCTGCTTACCGACAAGGAGGTGATAATGCTTAAGAGAGGAAGAAGGGAGCGATAGCACCGCTATAGTAACAGAACAAGGGAATGGAACAGAGATCGGGCTTCGTTAATATTGTGGGCAACCCCAACACAGGAAAGTCAACCCTTATGAACAGGCTTATC
>SLNP01000119.1 GCA_007132995.1 Bacteroidales bacterium
AAATTATCAGAGAAGCTCTATCCCTTCAGATGCAAGTCTGCCTCTCTCCTTCTCCGGCCATAAGCCGGCCTGAACCTCGCCAATATGCCGCTTGCCCAGTAGCAGCATGGCGAGGCGAGACTGCCCTATTCCTCCCCCTGCCGACAACGGCAGCCTCCCCTCCATAAGCATAGTGTGGTAAGCGAGGCTAATCCGCTCCATGCAGTTACACTCTCTGAGCTGATACAGAAGCGCCGGCCGGTCTACCCGTATTCCCATTGAAGAGAGCTCAACCGCTCTTCCCAAAATATCTGACCAGATGATAATATCTCCATTAAGTCCGAAGTACCCATCTTCATTGGGGCTGCTCCAGTCATCATAGTCCGGGGCCCTTTCTCCCTGCCTGCTACCATCGGATAGTGGTGCGCCAATACCTGCAATAAAGAGAGCACCGGCCTCGCGGGCTATTTCAGCCTCACGCTCCTCAGCAGATAATCGTGGATAGAGTTGCAACAACTCCTCCGAATGTATAAAGGTTATATTGTGAGGCATTTCAGGCGTCTCTCTCTCATATCGGTCGCCAAGATCGGCCGCTGTAAGCGTCACCGCTTTATAGACAGTCTCAACCAGGCTCTTCAGGAAGGCGATATTACGGTCATCTTCTTCAATAGAGATCTCCCAGTCCCACTGATCAACAAAGAGAGAGTGCAGAGGAGAGAAGACCTCATCGGGCCTCAGGGCCCTCATATCGGTAATTATTCCCCTGCCCGGCCCGACCGATGCCCGGGCCAGCTTAATCCGTTTCCACTTGGCAAGGCTCTGCACCACAACAGCACCCCTGCCCTGCATAGAGTGAGGATAAAAGGTAACAGGCCTCTCCCGGCCACTCAGATCATCATTTATGCCGGTGCCCTCATCAAGCACAAGGGGAGCCGAAACCCGGGTAAGGGCAAGCATCTCCGAAAGCCTTCTCTCAAATGAATCCTTTATAAACTGCACAGCAATTTCGGTAGCAAGAAAATCACTCATAATATCAGTATTACCTGGTTAATACAAAAAAAGATAGCCCCCCGGAATCCGGGAGGCTATCTTCTCACATCATTGTGTTGCTTTTACATGGACATAGAGAACCCTCCCGTACAAACAGTGCGGTTATTATTATCTGTATTGTTGAAAGAATCTCTCCTTGCCATGATTTCCATTAAACCTAAATCGAAACGATCTCTGCAAATATAGCACTATTATTAATTGCAAACGACAAAATAGCTATATTTTTTATATGTAATAACTGAAAACGCCTGACATACTCTATATATCGCATCTCTAGTTCCGGTTTCAACCGAAAGATCCGGGCGGGGGTTGTATCACACCATCGGGAATGCCCTAATTACATCAGGGGCGCCCCGGTTAATGAAGGTGACCACATATATGCAGAGAAGGACTATCATAACTATCCCGAGAAATTTGAAAAAACTCTTTATGCTCTTGAGTGCGGCCTCCATCATATAGCTGTTTTGAAGTGCTATGGCCATTCTGGCGTGCGATGAAAACCTGTACAACAGCAGGGAAGAGATAAGATAGAGAATCACCACAAACAGCGAAGGCAGACCCACCGTTCCGGCCCTGAAATAGAAGGGGAAGCTGAACCTGAAAGATATTCCGGCCGATACGCCCTGAGCGAGACCACCAATCACAATCATACCTGCAATAACAAATCCGACTATAGCTAGAAACCTGGCCCATCTGGCAGCCTCAGAAAGATACATCACACCAAGGGGAGAAAACCCGGCAAGCCCACTTTCGCCCATAACCTCTTCTCTCTTTTCCATATCGATAATATTTTTACAACTGCATTAACCAAAGATACAAACTATTCTTAACAGTGGCAGGTGCTGCAAAAAAAAATTAAAACCGGGGCATTGGCGGCTGGTTCTCTTATTTTTGCCGTAAACGGAAAAAGAGAGAGTAGTATGAAAGATTTTGAGTTCTATAACCCGGTAAAAATAGTGTTTGGCCGGGAGCAACTGGCAAAACTGCCTGAGCAGATAGCAGCCGGCACAAAGGTAATGCTTCTCTACGGCGGGGGCAGCATAAAGCGCAATGGTGTTTACAAAGAAATCACCAGGGCACTTAAAGATTATGAGTTATTCGAATTCGGTGGCATTGAACCGAACCCTTCATACGAAACCTGCATGAGAGCCGTGGAAGCAGTTGCCGAAACCGGCTCAGGCTTCCTCCTTGCTGCCGGCGGAGGCTCGGTCATCGATGCGGCCAAGTTCATAGCGGCGGCAGCCGTATATAAAAAGGGCGACCCATGGGATATTCTTTCAAAGATGGAGCCAGTGGAAGAGGCACTTCCACTGGGTACAGTTCTTACCCTTCCGGCAACCGGCAGCGAGATGAACAAAAACTCTGTTATGAGTCGGAAATCTACCAACGAGAAGTTCGCCTTCAGCTCACCTGCTGTTTTTCCCCGCTTCTCGCTCCTTCTTCCTGAGGCAGCGGCTTCCCTGCCACCAGAGCAGGTTGCCAACGGTGTGGTCGACGCCTTTATACATGTTACCGAGCAATATGTCACCTACCCCGTGAACGCAGTGCTGCAAGACAGGATGGCCGAAGCAGTTCTGCTAACACTTGTTGAGGAGGGTCCTAAAGCTGTGGAAGATCCCTCCAGCTATGGTCCCATGTCAAACCTGATGTGGTCAGCCACCATGGCGCTTAACGGGCTTCTCTCATGCGGGGTACCGGGAGACTGGTCGGTACATGCCATTGGCCATGAGCTAACAGCACTTCATAACATAGATCATGCACGCACTCTCGCAATTGTTCAGCCCGGCATCTGGGAGGTCTTGATAGAGCAGAAGATAGAGAAGCTTGTACAGTACGGTGAAAGGGTGTGGGGTATCACCGATGGAACCCCCGAGCAGCGTGCTCATGCAGCCATTAATGCCACCACAGATCTCTTTGAATCGCTGGGTGTAAAAACACGCCTGAGCGATTACGGAGTGGGCAGCGACACCATCGAAACAATAGCAAAGAGGTTTGAAGAGCGCAAATGGGTGGCAATAGGCGACAGGCGACTAACCACCCCCGATGTAGTCAGAGAGGCTCTGAAACGCAGGATCTGACATGATTTGTTGGCGGAATTCGTGTTGAAATGCACTATCATAAACAACGGTTGTAGAGACGCCCAATGTGGGCGTCTCCGCGATTGCATGTAACTATCTTGTTGATGGTTATGCGGTTATGCGGTTAATAGATTATATAGTTTAATAGTTGAGAAGTTTAGAAGTTTAGAGTGCTCGCTACGCTCGCAGCATGAGGCATAGTGCATGGAGCATAGGGCATGGGGAGCGGGCTGACACCCGATGGCTCACTTTGTTCGCCATTGTAATCAGTAATCAGTATTCTGTAAAAAAAAGGCGGCTGGTGCCGCCTCTGCTCGCTGACGCTCGTTGCTGGTGCAACTCGCAGCGTAGAGCGTAAAGCGTAAAGCGTAAAGAAGTGCTCGCTGCGCTCGCACTGGAAAAAAAGCTTTAAGATATTTCGGGAAAAATGCACGCTTGCTCCCAGTACGGGATGTGTAGTTATCATGCATAATGTGCAGGTTCTCTTATTACGGGTTGTGTTGCGAGCATGTAAGATAGATCTATCTCATTAGCGGTCCTGCGTAATCAGCGAGTCGATTATATTTGGCCTTAAGCGGGTTCGGGGTAAGAGTCTGATCGGAGGGCAGCAATAGCAGGATGCTACAAATATGATATACGGTTAGCGTTACTGTTTGAGGG
>SLNP01000089.1 GCA_007132995.1 Bacteroidales bacterium
ATGATACAAATGTGATATACGGTTAGCGTTACTGTTTGAGGGCTGCGCAGCAGACCGAGTTGTAACGCGGTATGCTGCCCGCAGTGAAGACTCCCCGAAACCGCTTTAGCCTTGACTTTTTTTGCTCCCATCCGGTCGCGAGCTCGCCCGGCTTCGCCGACCTCGGTTGGCTACTTTTTTTGGTCCAAGCAAAAAAAGTAGAAGAGAGACCTTTGGCCCGTCAAAAAAGTTAGAAATCAACACTTTGGGTCAAGGCCAAAAGTTGAGAGATATCTTTTTGGCCAAACAAAAAGCTAAAAGCTAAAAGCTAAGAGCTGATAGCTGATAGCTGACAACTGACAGCTGTCAGAAAGACCGAAGAGATTTAATAAAATGAGACATCAGATATGATATCCCATTGAAACATCGGCAGAACCAAATAATAAATCTTTATGCTACCGGTTATTGCGGCAAATAGAAGCCGCAATATTCAGTCCCCCTCCTGTGGAAAGGTCTCCAGGTAAAGCTTTAAACTATCCTCAATAACTTCTATTGCCCGCTCTCTGTTGCTTAACTCTTCAACTACAACACTCTTGTTTTCAAGTTTTTTGTAGTCTTCAAAAAAGTTTTTCAGCTCGGTAATAAAGTGATCGGGCATCTCTGTCACATCTTTAATATGGCTTACACTGGGGTCGCCTTCAGCAACGGCTATTATCTTATCATCTGTCTCACCCTGATCGAGCATATGCATTACACCTATAACTTTCGCGGGAACAATGCAGAGAGGCTCGAAGTCTATCTGCGACAGTACAAGTATGTCGAGCGGATCTTTATCGTCGCAATAGGTTTTTGGGATGAATCCGTAGTTGGCGGGGTAATATACCGATGAGTAGAGAACACGGGCCAGCCTTAGCAGGCCGCTATCCTTATCCAGCTCATACTTGGCACGGGTGCCTTTGGGTATCTCAATAATTCCGTTTACAGATCCGGGTGTATTCTCTCCGGGTGACACATTGTGCCATGGGTGTGATTTTTTGTACATAACTACTCTCTGTTTTATCTGCTGATGTCAGGCTCTCTCCATCTGAAAGAGCGGTTATTGAGGGCCCTCATGGTACACAATATTCCGTTGAGGTGGTCAAACTCATGCTGGAAAAGTTCAGAGGCATCATCACTGTAATCAACCTCATGGGGCTGCATCTTCTCATCATGGTAGCGAACTGTTATATGCCTGTGCCTCTCTACCTTCACAAGTAGGTTTGGTAAAGACATGCAGTCGTCCCAGAGCTCTATCATCTCATCGCTCTTCCAGGCTATGACGGGATTTATCATGGCAAAGGGGTCTCCTGTATCAAAGTAGATGAGCCTTTTCATTATCCCTGCCTGAGGCGCGGCTATGGCCCTTCCGAAATTATATCTCTCTCTGATTTCAGCCATTATTGAGGCCAGAATCCTCTTCCACTCATCAACCATCACCATCTCTGCAGGTGTAATCTCACTGCACACCTGATAAAGCCTTTGGTCTCCGAGCATAAGGAGCCCCTTAACCGGTCCTCTCTTCATTTCCAGAAATTTGACGGTAGTGCCCTCTATATCTACCTGTTAATAGGCTCGGAAAGATCGAATTTGCCTTCGAAAACTGTTTCACCATGGTAGCTGAGGCGGTAAACCATCCATTCCAGATCTTCGTCTATTATTACCGACCATTTTCTGTTCAGAGTGTCGGTCAGCAACTCTATGGTATAGTCGTCGGCCGGAAAATGCTGCTCAAAAGCGCTGCCGGTACCGTCAGCGTAACCTCCGTACAGATTTCTCGCTTCGGGGGTACCATCTTCATACCTGTGGTCATGCCTGAATCTCAGCCCCTCCTCTTCTGCAAGGAATAGCCAGGTGCGTGAGTGATCGTCGCTGAGGTGAAATGGGATGTGTACCCGATCTTCTTCACAAACAGTAACATGAATAACAAAGTCGTAGTGCTCCCAGCTTGGCCGGCCTTCTGCCATATAGGTCTGCTCTCCGGCAAATGATTTGCCGCACAGGCTCCGAAGGTTGTCCATAAATCCCTTTTCGGCCTCTGTCAGACCGGCAACAGCGCCGGTATCAACAACAGCTCTCTGTGTATCCCTGCCCCCGCATGCTGTCAGCAGCATAAGGGTTGAAATCATAACTATCAGTCTCATAGCTCTTTTTTGTTTAATATGATTAATACTTTATTCCGCAAGCAGCCGGCTGAACCATATATGCAGCGGCGCTATCTCATTATTACTTTTCTCTGGCCAGAGCTCTCTCTATCTCTGCTGTCAGCTCTTTATAGTCTCTTGCAACGGGGTAGTCCGGATAATCACTTATCACATTATCGGGTGGTGAGAAGAGAATACCCCGGTCAGCCTCCTCTATCATTCCCATGTCATTATAAGAATCGCCCACAGCAATTACGGAGTAGCGAAGGCTGTGCAGAGCCTCAACTACCTTTCGCTTCGGGTCGGGCTGCCGTATTATGTAATCTGTTATTATTCCGCGCTCATCGCATTTGAGCGAGTGACAGAAGACCAGAGGGCGCCCAAGTTTAACGATAAAAGGCTCTGCAAACTCAATGAAACTGTCGGTAACTACCACCGCCTGAGCCCTCTCTTGTATGGAAGAAAAGAACTCCCCGGCTCCCGGCAGCAGATCCATAGAGGATATTACACTCTGTATAAAACTCAGCTCTATTCCATTTTTCTCAAGAATCTCAAGCCTGTATCTCATCAGCTTGTCATAATCGGGCTCATCGCGTGTTGTGATCTGCAGTTCGCTGATGCCGGTTCTGAGGGCTACATTCTTCCATATTTCAGGGGTGAAAACACCCTCCATATCAAAACAAAGTATAGTGTTCATTCAACGGTTTTTCTGTTATTGTGACATAATGGTACATATGGCCGCATTGCCTCATTGTTTCAGTAAAGACTTACAGGTAGTTATCATTGAGGAACTCTATGAAGCTCTCATAACTGCCGGGAAGGGTTTCGTAGCTCTCTCTCTTTCTTTCAATATCCTTTAATGCCGGGGGCAGTTCGGGGTCCAGTCTGAGAAGAGACTCTATCTCTTCCGGGAATTTAGCCGGGTGAGCGGTTTCGAGCGATACTGCAGCGGTACTGCTCCCTCTGCCTGTGGTATCAAGATATCGGTTAAGGGCTCTCCATCCGACTGCTCCGTGGGGTTCCAGCAAAACCCCCTCGCTATTCCATGCCTCTTTGATGGTATCGCGGGTTTCACTATCGGTAATGCTGCATGACCAGATATTATCTCTCATTGAACTCATATTTGGCTCTTTTACCAGCACCCCCTTCTCGTCCATCTCCCCTCCATAAAGATCGGTAAGCCGTGCCAGGTTACTTGGATGGCCCACATTCATGGCGCTTGAGATGCAGTTTATTGATGGCTCTATCTTGCTATAGCTGCCTGTCTCAAGAAATCGGGGAAACTCATCGTTCTCATTTACAGCTATGATAAACTTCTCAACCGGGAGTCCCATGCGCATAGCCATGACACCTCCCATCATATCTCCAAAATTACCTGAGGGAACCGAGAAGATAACCTTTTCATGCCCCTCTGTGACTTTCGACCAGGCATAGAAATAGTAGACCATCTGCGGAATAAGGCGCCCAATATTTATTGAGTTTGCCGATGAGAGATTGAGGTTTTTTAGAGAAGTGTCTGCAAACGCTTCTTTTACAAGGGCCTG